>JANQLZ010000101.1 GCA_028280325.1 Bacillota bacterium | reverse complement strand
CAGCAAACATTTTCAACAACCTCCAATAAGTAGTCATTTTCCTCACTGAAAATGGTATTAAAGTCAGTTCTTTTTTTGGTGCATTATTCTTTAAAATTTGTTTAGAGTGTTTTTCAGTACTCTCGAACAGGTCAACTTACTCCTTTCTTTTTAGTTATTAGACTGAAGTTTGAGGGTATATGTTCACTATTTTAAAAACTTATGGTGTAGCCCTCTTAAATTACGCCTCCAGAGGATTACACCATATGCTTATTTGTTACAAATTTATTCTATTTAAGACGTTTTTTATTGTGCGCCTGAAAGCATATTTTATTCAGCGATGGCCTCCTCAGTGGCTGTATTGTTATTATTACGGCGGCGGCGTCTACCACAAAATACGGTTACTATAATATTCTGGCCTCTGCCACGGGTAAACCTTCTTAATCTTCTCCATCGGTTACGGCAACAACAGTCTACTTCGTCATCGATATCATCGATATCATCACTACGGCGTCGTCGGCCACAAAAAACAGTAACAATTATATTTTGTCGTCGACAGAATCTTCTCCTTCGCCTTCTTCTGCAGCGTCTTCTAGAACATCTACTCATCTCAACACCCCCTTTGGCTTGTCTATCATATATTATGATTAAGCACTGAAAGATGTCCCAAATATATTTTAATATCATTTACTTGACCTGCTTCTTCACGAGCAACGAATCTTAGCTAAACCAGGTGCATATGTTAAATTAATAGACAGCCCCAGCGGTGAGGAGGTGAACTTACAATAGCAAAAAAAACGATAAGTATAATCTATCCATGTAAATCCAGAGATATTAGTGTTCCTTTCGGCCCACAGGTTATTGGTAACCGTGTTTCTGACGGCGTTATGTTTAAATGTCCGGTTTTTTCACAGGTATATGCAGTTGCCGATGGCACGGTTGTTGAGGTTGAAAATGATGCCAGCTATGGCAGGTATCTTGTTCTTCAGCACCAGGGCTTTTGCTCAGTTTATGCTAACCTGTATTCTGTAGAAGTTATCAGCAAAGATGAGGTAAAACAGGGAGACATAATTGCAATTTCAGGGCTGGCAGGTTATCATTTTAAGCCTGGTTTATATTTAGAAATCAGGACTGGCAGCTTTTATGAACCTGGGTTCTGGCACAGTAATAATGGAAAATTTAAGAATTCAGTCGACCCGGTCAGGTATCTAAAGCGATCAACAGATTGGCGGTTGGATTTAGGGGATAAAGCCTTGGCCAATTTGCATGAAAAAGGGCTGGTCAGTGAGCCTGACCGCTGGAAAAATAATCTGCTGTGTTCAATTCCCAGCTGGATTTTCTGGGAAATGATCAATAGAATTGTCAACAGGCTTGAGCCTGGATAAGGGCATTCAATTTTATAATATGGTCTGGAGCTCGCTACAAACTATGAAGCGAGCTCTAATGATTGTGGGGGTACTAAGCACTTTCAACCAGCTTAGTGTTTTGCAATGAAGAGATCACTCAGAAATCGTCAAGAATGTGTTAAAAATTCCTAAAAAAGTGACTTCTCTGCCGAATAAATCTATTTTGTAAATACTAAAAAGCTTATAATCATAGTGAGTAGTTGAAGAGTTGACTATACTTTTCCCGAGGTATTGAGCTATAAAATCGCTGATACTTTCTTCAAAGGTGCCAGGATTTTCTTCCAGGGCCTGTTCCTTAACTTTTTCAACCAGCCAAGTATTAAAATGATCCTTATTGGGATTGGTAGCAAAAGCGACAACAGCAATAACAGTTAAGATAATTAGCAGACCAGCAACATTTTTCTTAATGGTACATTACTCCTTTCATTTTATTTTATCCAATTATCGGGTAAAGGCAATGTTTGGACAACAGTTCGGCAGTTGGATATGTGATTCTGGCTGGCTCAGTCAATTGTTTTACATGATGTTTAATCTTATGCCATAATATTATTATAATACTTGTACAAATTGTGGGGTGTAGAAATGAGGAGAATTGGCATAATCGGGGGTATGAGCTGGGAGTCAACGGCGGAATATTATCGCCTTATTAATCAGGTGGTCAAGCAAAAATTGGGGGGATTGCACTCAGGTAATGTATTGATATATTCATATGACTTTGAGGAAATTGAGGTTTTGCAGCGTGCCGGTCAATGGCCGGAAGCAGCCCGTTCATTGATAAAAACAGCTAAACAGCTACAGCTGGCCGGAGCAGATTTTATTATCATTGCTTCTAATACCATGCACAAGCTTGTCCCGGACATCGAGCGTGAAGTTGATCTGCCAGTACTGCATATTGCTGATGCTACCGGGCAGGCCATTGCCAGCCACGGATTTAAAACTGTCGGCCTATTAGGAACTCGCTTTACTATGGAAGGTAGCTTTTATAAAGATCGATTATTAAAGAATTTTGATATTAGTGTTGTTGTTCCACCAGCATCAGAGCGCCAGATAGTGCATGATATTATTTACACTGAGCTCTGTTTAGGGATTATAAAACAGGAATCCAAAGCAAAGTTTCTGCAAATAATTGGCAATTTGGCAGCACAGGGGGCCCAAGGAGTTATCTTGGGCTGTACAGAAATTCCTCTCTTAGTAAAAAGTGAAGACAGTGTACTGCCCGTTTTTGATACAACTGCTATTCACGCTGCTGCCGCCGTTGAGCTGGCCCTGCTTAACAATTAATAACAGCTTTAAGATACGCCCTAAACCACCTGACAGGGGTTTGGGCGTTTTTTTATTTTTAAATTTGCCGTTAGTATTGACCGCTTTAAGTCAACATGTTATTATTCATAGCAATTAATCCTTTAACGCTTTAAAGCAATAAAGGATAATGAGAGGCGGAGGCTATGAGAGAGGCATATTTGCTGAGAAAAGTCGAAAATGAACTGAGGGCTTTAAATGAGCTTTATGGATATAAAGAAATGCTGGTCGATTATTTGTCTGAAGTGAATGCCTATGTTCGCGGAGCTAATGATGTGGAGATAATTAAGTTTCTGCATGACACCCAATTGTACGCACTCAGGCCAGATTTCACTGCCGGGATTATCAAAGAAGTGGCTTTAGGTGATTATTATGGCCAGCCTTTGAAGTTAGCTTATTTCGGCAGTGTCTTTAGAAAAAATATCAGCTTTAACGAAATCTATCAAGCAGGAGTAGAGATACTGTTTGCTGAGAAAGTATTGGCTGATATTGAATCACTGGCTCATGCTGACAGGTTTTTGCGGGCATTACCGGTTAAAAAGTATATCTTATGTATCGGTACGGCCCAATTGGTACCGGAACTCTGTCAAAAGCTGGGCTTAATTGAAAGCCAGTGCTGCCAGTTAAAAAAACTTTTGCTCGACCGCAATTTTGTTACTGTCAAGGAAATCCTGAAAAGCAATCTGGCGCCTGAAGACTATCAGGGGATAGTCAGGATTTTAACCCTGAGAGATAATCAGGAGGTTATTTATCTATTAGAAAAACATTTTCCTCGGGTTTATCATGCAACTGGAATCGCTGATATTGCTCAGCAGCTGGGCAATAATTGTATTTTAGACTTATCTCTGGTCAAAAGATTAGATTATTATACAGGTATAATCTACGAGGCTTATGTTGCCGATTGCCCTTATGCAGTGTTGTCCGGAGGCCGATACGATAACCTGGCTGAGCAGTATGGTCGGCAGATTCCAGCAGTTGGCTTTGCTGTTAATCTAAACATTTTAGGTACAGGAAATGATTAAAGCTGAAAAAATACTGACAGTTGCCATCCCAACCGGGAGATTAACAGCGCAGTGCCTGCAGCTGGTTCCCGGCATCGGTCAGGCTGTGTTGAAAAAAACAGGCCGAAAATTAATGTGGCAGAATGAGGAATTGAGAATAATTACCGTCAAGCCCTTAGACATACCTGTGTATGTGGAGAGAGGCGTCGCTGACTGTGGACTTGTCGGCAATGATATCCTGCTGGAAACTGCGTTTGAAGTTTATGAGCTATTAGACTGCGGAGTAGGAAAATGTCGTCTGTCGATTGCCAGGCTGGCCACTGAAGTTGATCAGCCTCTCAAAAGTATTGCCAGCAAATATCAGAACCTGGCCCGAGATTACTGTTTGCGGAATGGCTTAAACATTCCTGTTATCCATTTACATGGCTCAGTTGAGCTGGCCCCGGCCCTGGGCCTGGCAACAGCCATTCTGGATATTATTGCTACTGGAGAAACCCTGCGAGCTAATAAGCTGGTCGAAGTCGAAAAAATAGCAGATGTATCAGTGCGGCTGATAGCCAATAAAGCAGTCTACCAGTTGCAAAGAGACAAAATAATCAGTCTGATTGAGACAATAAAAATAAGGACGGAAAGTAAAGATGATTAAGATGTATAGTCCGGTTGAGTTTATTCAGAGTTTTTGTCATTGTGAATATACCGATCACCATGCTGCTCAAATAGTTCGGGAAATATGCCAAAACGTTAAAGTTCAGGGGGGTGAAGCAGTAAGGTCTTATACCCGAGAATTTGATAAGGTTGATATTGCCTCAGCTGATATTTTGGTTTCTGAAGCAGAGATTAAAGAAGCATACAGTCGAGTAAAGGAGCAGTGGCTCTGCTCTTTGAATAAAGCCATAGCAAGCATCAGAAGTTTTCACTTGCAGCAACGTGAAAAAACCTGGCTCGATTTTAGTGAACAGGGGATTATCAGAGGGCAGTTAATTACTCCCATTCAGCGGGTCGGCCTGTATGTTCCCGGAGGCACAGCTGCCTACCCTTCATCAGTATTAATGGGTGCTATTCCGCCACAGGTGGCCGGGGTGGAAGAGATTATTATTACAACCCCGCCTGATACCCAAGGCCTGATTGCCGCTGAAACTCTGGTCGCTGCCAGTGAACTGGGTGTAGAAAAAATATTTAAGGTAGGTGGAGCTCAAGCTATTGCCGCTATGGCTTACGGAACAGCTGAAATCGATAAGGTCGATAAAATTGTCGGTCCCGGCAACATCTACGTGACCATAGCTAAAAAAGAAGTCTTTGGTACAGTCGATATCGATATGCTGGCTGGCCCCAGTGAGATATGTATAGTTGCCGACCACATTGCCAAAGCAGAATGGGTCGCTGCTGACCTGCTTGCTCAAGCTGAACACGACCAACTGGCTCAAGTCGTCTTAATTACTATCGACAGTGAGCTGGCTGACAAAGTACAGCTGGAGGTCTCAAAACAGGTCAAGTCATTACCGCGCGAGGCGATGGCCACAGCCAGTCTGAAAAATCATGGCGCAATTGTGCTAGCTAAAGATATTGCTCAGGCCCTGGAGCTGGCCAACGAGTTTGCTCCCGAGCATCTGGAGTTAATGGTTGTTAATCCTTTTGAGCTACTGACTTCAGTTAAAAATGCCGGTTCAATATTTTTAGGCAATTATGCTGCAGAAAGCTTTGGCGACTACATCGCCGGGCCTAACCATGTTTTACCGACAGCTGGAAGCAGCAGGTTTTTTTCAGCTCTTGGCGTCAGTGACTTTTATAAGCGTTCAGGGGTGCTGCATTACAATTACCAGGCCATGAGCAAGGTTGCGCAGCATGTAATAAACCTGGCTGAAAGCGAAGGACTGAAGGCTCATGCCGAAGCGGTGAGGAGGAGAATCCAGAATGTCTGATAAAGCCCAAATCAATCGGCCTGATCCGATCAGGCTTAGCCACAACGAAAGTTTTGCCTGCCCTCATCAGCTAACAAGCTTGCCTGATCTCAACTGGTCAGAGCTGTGCCTAAACAGATACCTCAAGCAGGAGGAGGGTCCACTGCTACCAGCTTTGGCCAGATACAGCGGCTATCAGGCAACTAATATCGTATTGGGTAACGGCAGCGACGAGTTGATCCTAAATATAATTCAGGCTTTAGCTGGACCTGGTCAGGGCATCCTGATTCATCCTCCAACTTTCAGTGTGTATCAGAAAGCAGCCAGGATCTGCCGAGTAGCCGTGCATCAAGTCCCTTTACTGGATAGCTTTCAGCTTAATACTGAGGAAATGATCCGGGCTGCCAATCAGCGTAAAGTGGATTTGATATTTATCTGTAACCCCAATAATCCAACGGCCCTGGCCCTGGCTGAAGAAGATATCCTCAGAATACTGGACTGCACAGACTGTTATGTGGTTATAGATGAGGCCTATTGGGAATTTGCGGGGAATAGTTTTCTTAAATATTTGCCTCACTATCCCAAGCTGATCATCCTCAGGACTTTATCTAAAGCCTTTGCCTGTGCAGGTTTGCGTCTGGGTTATTTAATTGCTGATGCTGGAGTCAGAGATGCGATTAGAGGGGTGCAGATGCCCTTTAATCTGAGTAGCCTGACTCAATGCCTTGGCGCTTATGTGATCGATAACGCTGATCATTTCGCTAATCATATCGACCAGATGCTGAAGTTAAAACAGCAGTTGAATGCAGAATTAAACAGCTTACCCGGGGTCAGTACCCGGCCTTCAGCTACTAATTATTTGCTGATTGAGGTGCCTGATGATCCTGGACAGGTTGTAGCTGAGCTGAAGCGGCAGGGAATTTTGGTCCGAGAAGTACACCAGATGGATAAGCGACTTAAAAATATGATCAGGGCTTCGGTCGGAACCAAGGCTCAGAATGACCAGTTTGTAGCTGTATTGAGAAAGGCGTTGCCTAATTATGGCCATTGAAAAACGGAGAAAAACAGCAGAAACAGATATCTATGTGGGCATTGGCAACAGTGAAACATCAATAGCAACAGGTAATGGTTTTTTTGATCACATGCTGAACCTGTTTGCTTTTCACTGGGGAATAACCTTACAGATTAAGGCCTGCGGAGATTATCAGACCGGGTTGCATCATACTGTCGAAGACATCGGGATAGTATTGGGACGGGCTCTGAACGAGCTTTGGCAGAATAAGCAGGGCCTGCACCGCTATGGCCACATTATTCTGCCTATGGACGAGGCTCTGGTCCTGGTTGCCTGTGACTTATCAGCTCGGCCTTACCTTGGTTTTGAGATGTCCTGTCAATCACAGACAGTAGCCGGGTTTTCAGTGGAATTGGTGGAAGAATTCTTAAGATCTCTTGTCAATAATGCTCAGATTACTTTGCATATTAAGCAGCTGGCCGGCCGGAATACCCATCATATTATAGAAGCAGTTTTTAAGGGTTTAGGGCGGGTTATGAAACAGTGCAGCCAAAAAACTGGAGCTGCCATACCCTCCAGTAAAGGGGTATTGCAGTGATAGGGATTATTGATTATGGTGTTGGCAATGTTTTCAGTGTTCGAAATGCCTTAAAAAAAGTGCATTGTAATTCTATTATGATTAAAAAGCCCCGGGATTTTAGCAAGGTAAAAAAAATTATTATGCCGGGAGTAGGTGCTTTTGATGATGCCCTGAATAGCCTTCAGCAAAGCAATTTATATCATTCATTAATCAGGGTGATCGAACAGGGCATGCCAACCTTAGGCATCTGTCTGGGCCTGCAATTATTGGCTTCCAGCAGCGAAGAAGGTTTAGCAGCGGGCCTGGGTTTTATTCAGCAGCGAGTGCAAAAGCTCAATTATCAGCCTCACATGCCGGTACCTCATATGGGTTGGAATAAGGTTGAGTTTAACAACTCTAAAATATTTGATTGTAAACAGGGCTATTATTACTTTGTGCACAGTTTCTACCTAGATATTATCGAATCAACCACTGGTGTTACAGCTTATAGCCAGAGGTTTAGCGCAGCAGTGGAAAAAGAGAATATTTTAGGGGTGCAATTTCATCCAGAGAAAAGCGGAGTTAATGGTCTGAAAATGTTAGGCAGGTTTGGAGAGTGCATATGAAAATTATACCAGCAGTTGATATTTATAATGGCCAGGTTGTCCGTCTGAGAAAAGGCAATTTCGCAAATCAGAGTATTTATGGCAGTGATCCGACAGCTACAGTCGCCAGCTGGCTGGACAGGGGAGCAGAGTTGGTTCACGTGGTCGACCTCAACGCAGCTAAAGCTCAAGGCAGCAATTCTCATATTATCAATGATATTCTCAGCTGTTATGGCCATAAAATACAGGTAGCCGGGGGAATCAAATCCCGACAAAGGGCTGAAGAGCTGCTGGCGCAGGGCGCTAACAGAATTGTCATTGGTACAGCTGCAGTTGAGCTATGCGGTTGGGTAAAAGATCTGTTGTCACAGAATGCTGCTCGGGCAGTAATTGCCTTAGACATCAGGTTTGGCATTGTTCACACCTGTGGCTGGCTGAAAAAGAGTGATAAAAAGCTGGAGCACCTGCTAAATACCTTATTATCCTGGAGTGCTGATAAGTTCCTGATTACAGATATTGAGAAGGATGGGACCAACATTGGAGCCAATGTGCTGCTGTACTCCCATTTGCAAAAAAAATATCCGCAGACTAAATTTATTGCTTCAGGGGGAGTCAACAGTATTGAAAACCTGGCCGAGCTGAAAAAAGCTGGAGTAACAGAGGTAGTCATCGGCAAAGCTTTGTACTCAAACGGCCTGAATCTGGGTGAGGCAATTGAACTGGGAGCAAACCCCGATGCTTACTAAACGAATAATCCCCTGCTTGGATATCAAGAACGGCCGAGTGGTTAAAGGGGTCAATTTTATTGGTTTAAAAGATGCCGGATGCCCGGTAGAGCTGGCCCGACAATACAATGACCAGTTGGCTGATGAAATAGTTTTTCTGGATATTACTGCCACTAATGAAAGCCGTCAGACGATGCTTGAGGTCGTCAAGCGGGTTGCCAGAGAGGTCTTTATTCCACTGACAGTTGGTGGAGGTATAGCTTCGACTGGAGACGTCAAAGCACTGCTCAACAGTGGTGCCGACAAAGTGGCCATCAATTCTGCGGCAGTCAATAATCCTCAACTAATAACAGAGCTGGCTGAAATCTTTGGCTCTCAATGTATAGTAGTGGCCATTGATGTCAAAAAACATCAGAATGAGTGGCTGGTTTACACCCACGGGGGCTCGAAAGCTACTGGAATTGAAATAAGATCCTGGATCGACCAGGTTGTCAGGCGGGGTGCCGGCGAGCTGCTGATCACCAGCATCGATACTGATGGCTCCAGGAATGGCTTTGATCTGGAACTGTATCGCTTACTGGGTCAGACCCGGGTGCCAATTATTGCTTCCGGTGGGGCTGGAAGGCTACAAGATTTTGCCGATGTCCTGGGTTTAACCAATGTCAGCGGTGCCTTAGCGGCCTCCGTATTCCACTATCAACAGCTGAGCATTATTCAGCTCAAGCGCAAACTGCATCGATTGGGGGTAAGAATTAGATTATGAGTTTGACAATAGATGGTTTAATTCCAGCTATCGTACAAGACTATTTTTCCGGTCAGGTTTTAATGCTGGGATACCAGAATCAGGAGGCTTACGACAAAACAGTCGAACTCAAAGAGGTTTATTTCTACTCTCGGTCAAGGCAGAAACTGTGGTTGAAAGGCGAGAGCTCCGGGAACAAGCTGTTGGTAAAACAGATTCTACCTGATTGTGATCAGGATACGGTTTTAATACTGGCTGTTCCCACAGGGCCAGTTTGCCACACCGGCCACAGGTCTTGCTTTTATAAAAAGCTATTGCCCCGGGAAGAAATGCCGCTGGCCAGTGTACCCTTTAAACTTGAGAAAACAATTGCCTCCAAAAAAACAGCTGACCCTGACAGCTCCTATACTGCCCAGCTATTCAGAGGGGGGCTTGACAGGATTGCTCAAAAGGTAGGTGAGGAGGCTGTTGAAGCCATTATAGCAGCTAAGAACAACGCTCCAGAAGAGTTGGTCAGCGAGATTGCCGATCTGATCTACCATGTCAGCGTATTACTGGTCAGTAAGGGGATGAGCTGGGCAAATATCCACAGCGTTTTAGTCAACAGAATGATGGAATAGCTGTACTTTCACCAGCCATGGGGACGGTTTGTTCCCATGGCTTTTTTGCTTTCGTCAATATAAAATTATTATATAGTATATAAAAATTATTGATATATTGATCAAAGGTTGCTATTATTATGGTTGATAAACGGGAGGGAGAGATTTATGCTAGTAGATATTCATTTACATACATCAGATTTTTCTGCATGTAGCCAGATTATATTTGAAGAAGCTGTCCAAAAAGCCAAACATATGGGGCTTGATGGAATATGTGTTACAGACCACGAGAGCAGAGGTTGGGCCGGTGTAGCTGAGCAAATGGCCCAAAGATATGACATTCTGATTATTGTTGGTGTTGAAATACTGACTTATGAAGGCGATATCCTGGTATATGGGGTTAAGGAGTTGCCTCAACATAAAATGCACGCCCAGGATCTGATAGACTATGTAGCTGCCAGAAAGGGGGCTGCTGTGGCCGCCCATCCTTTTAGAGATAATGGACGTGGACTGGGAAAAACTCTTGCGGAAATGGTCGGTTTAACCGGGATTGAGGTTTATAACGGGAACACAACCATTGAACACAACAATCAGGCCTATTTCCTGGCGCAACAGCTCGGCCTTCCATTGTTTGGGGGAAGTGATGCTCATCGACTAAGTCAGGTTGGGTGTTATGCAACCCTGTTTGAGGAAGCTGTCAGCTCAGAAGAGGATTTGGTAAGAGAGATGAGCAGCGGATCTGCCAAGCCGGTTTATTTTAATCATCTCACTGAAAAATATGAACTGATGAATCCTAAAGTTTTAAATTCTTAGGTTATCTAAAGGAGAAAAAATGTTAAAAAAATTGATATCTTCAGTATTATTATTGATTCTAGTCGCTGCCTTGACTGCCTGCACCCCAAGCTCTGCGCCTGACGCCGGCCTGGATAATTCAGAGGGCAATACTTTATGGTCCTCGGAACACTACGATGCCGATAAAATGAAAGGCCTCAGCCTTAATCTTTATGGGGTAACAGATAAGGTCCGCCCGATACTGGACATCTTTGAGCAGGACACCGGTATAAGAGTTGAGCATCTCACTATGAAAAATGGCGAGATACTGCAGCGCCTGGAGAATGAATATGAGGCTGGAGTAAGTATTGCCGATCTGTGGTTTACAGGTGGGGCCGATACCTTTATCAATGCAGCAGAAAAAGGGCTGCTGACAGGCTACCAAACCCCTGCCGCTGAGGTGCTGGATGCCGACATGAAAGACCCCGATGGTTTTTGGCATGGTACATCACTGACCTTGGTAAACTGGGTAGTCAATACCGCACTGATCGAGGAGAAAGGCTTAAAAATGCCTGAAGAGTGGAATGATTTGCTACAGGATGGTCTCAAGGATGAGGTCTCAATGTCTAATCCGGCTTCGTCAGGAACAGCCTATAATGTGATTACCTCTGTCTTGCAGACCAAAGGCGAAGATAACGGTTGGATATACTTGGAAGAGCTTATTGAACAGGTGCCGTTTTTCACAGCCAGAGGCAGTGATCCAAAAAACCTGGTAGTAAATGGTGAGGCTATCGTCGGAATTAATGCCAGTAATGGGGATTTTGAGGTTGAAAAAGAGTACGAACATATTAAAATTGTTTATCCAAGTGATGGAACAGGTTGGTGGCCGCAGCCAGTAGCCATTGTTAAGGGCACCCAGAAATTAGATGCAGCCAAGGTTTTTGTGGACTGGCTGATATCCAAACGGGGAATGCAGGTTGTCGCAGAAAAACGTTACGCTGCTGTCGCTCGCGGTGATATTGAAATTCCAGAAGGTATTGTAGACATAAAAAATATTGAGCTGTTCCCGGCAGATTTTAAGGCAGGGGCTCAGAATCGCGAGTCAATTTTAGCGGAATGGGCCAGACGGGTCGACAAGTAATAAATGCTTTAAGAGAGGGTCAGAGGGTCACTGAACGACCCTCTTTTAACTTGCAAAATTATCACCGTAGCAAAGCTCTGAAATCAAGTATCAAAAAGGATGGTATAAATTGATTAACCGAGGAATAACAAAATCAGTCAGTTTTTTTAAGATCATATACTGTTTGCTGGCCATATTGATACTGTATTTTGCTTTTTTACCCGTACTTAGTGTAGTGTTTTCAAGTATTTTCGCCCAAGGCCGAGGGATTTCATTTCAGGATATTGCCCATGCCCTAAAATATTTAAAAAACAGTCTGATAGTTACAATTCCAGTGACCTTTGCAGCCACTGCTTTGGGTACTGTAGTAGCCTTTACCCTGCAAAGACTCCGGTTCAGAGGTAATCAGCTCTTGAAGCTGCTGGCCCTGCTGCCCTTAATCAACCCGCCCTTTGTCGGCAGTTTAGCTTTTATTATGCTATTTGGTAAAAGAGGTTTAATCACCAACAAGCTCTTGGGGCTAACCATCAGCCCTTATGGTTTAGCCGGAATCATAACAATGCAGGTTCTCAGCTTAACCTCTCTGGCCTATATTTTAGTATCCAGCTCCATCAAGCGGGTTGACCCTTCGCTGGAGGAGGCCGCTCGTAATCTGGGCTCCAGTTCAGGAAGAATATTATCCACCGTAACCCTGCCCCTGATGCTGCCTGAGATATCCAGCACAGCACTACTCGTGTTTTTAGCCTCGATGGCCGACTTTGGTACTCCGTTAATAATTGGCGGCAATTTTCAAACCCTGGCCTCAGACCTCTATATTCAGATCACTGGCTTATATGATATTCATATGGCTGCTGTTTCAGGTTTATTTTTATTGCTGCCCTGTCTGTTAGCTTTTGTCGTGCACAGATATTACCTGCATCAGAAATACTACTCCAGTTCGAATATTGTCAGTGAGAATATCGAATTTAAACAAATGCCCAGGCCTCTAAAGGCAGTGTTAACTATTATTACGATGTTATTTACAGGTGTGGTAGTCTTAAAATACGGTTTTATTGTTATCGGGGCCTTCACTAAGCAATGGGGATATAATTACTCTTTTACCTTACAGCATCTCACAGGCGCTCTGACAGCAGATCTGAGGCCTTTCATCAATAGCATCAGACTGGCTCTGATAGTTGCTTTAGTCTCTGCAATTCTGGGAGTTTTTCTGGCCTATATCCTGAAACGGAACCAGCCCACTGCGGCAGGAATAATAGACTTTATGGCTACTTTGCCTGCTGCAGTGCCTGGTATCCTGTTTGGCATTGGCTACCTGGTAACCTTTAAGCATCCGTTTCTGGGCATTGGGAAATGGGTTTTTCCTGATGCCAAACCTCTGGTTCTGCTGGGGACATCTTCTATTATTTATTTTGTATGTATTGCTCGCTATTTAAATGTCGGACTTAAGTCCGGGTACGCTTTGCTGGCTCATCTTGATCCTAATATGGAAAAGGCCTCCTATAACTTGGGTGAAAATGAAGTGAGAACCTTTTTCAGAGTCACTTTGCCGTTGCTCAAACCGGCATTCTATACTACATTTTTGAAAAATTTTTCTACTACAATGACAACTCTGGGTGCTATTATTTTCTTATTAATTCCCAGTAATAAGGTTGCTGTACAGCAGATTTTTCAGCGGATTACCGGCAGTGAGATTGGCGTAGCGGCAGCTATGGGCGTTTTACTATCGGCTACCAGTCTGGTTCTACTGGGGATATTTTATTTACTTTTCAATTACCAGGAGATAATCAAAAAGATGAGGAGTAGGGGTTCATGGGATTAAGAATTGCTAACTTAACAGTACAGTATAATAAAAGCATTGCTGTAGATAATATAACTTTAACTGTAAAGACCGGGGAGCTACTGGCATTGTTAGGCCCATCCGGCTGTGGAAAGACTACCCTCTTGAAGTCAGTGGCGGGTCTGATTCCCCAGACCAGCGGCAGTATCTTTCTCAAACAGGCAGAAATCAGCAGCTGGCGTCCCCAAAAACGCAACACGGCCCTGGTTTTTCAAAATTACGCGTTGTTTCCTCATTTAAATGTTGAAGAAAATATTGCTTATGGCCTGCGAACAAGAAAACTTTCCAGCACTCTGATAACTAAAAAAATTGATCAGGTAGTAGAGATAGTCAGGCTTAAGCAATACCAGCACCGGCAGGTGCATCAACTGAGCGGCGGGCAGCAGCAGCGGGTGGCTTTGGCTCGGGCTTTGGTCCTGGAGCCGGATGTGTTACTATTTGATGAGCCGCTCAGTAATTTAGATGAAAAGTTAAGGGTTTCGATGCGTCAGGAGATTAGACGCATCCAAAAAGAGCTGCAGATTACCAGCATTTATGTAACCCATGATCAGGAAGAAGCTTTAGCCATTGCTGACAGAATTGCCATCATGAATAATGGAAGGATAGAGCAGATAGAAACCCCGGACAATATCTATCACTACCCAACCAATACTTTTGTTGCAGATTTTATTGGCAGTGCCAATATATTTAGAGCTGAAGTAGTAAAAAAAGATGCTAATTATCTTGAAGTAGCATTGCTGGGCAAAAGAATTGGCAGAAAGGTTTCTGCCAAGGGCATTCATAGTAAAGCTACCTGTCTGCTGCGGCCGGAAGAGATCAGTATTGTCTCTCAGGCAGGGCTGCCTGCTAAAATAGTCTGGGTTGAAAATTTGGGTAATATCAAAAGATATACGGTTAAGTTACTGACCGGGGGAAACGTCATTGTTGATATTTTAAACTCCAGGAATAAGGCGCCCTATGTGCTAAATCAGGATATTTTCATTGATTTTTCGGCAGATGCGGTGCAATTGATTGATTTGAATTAAAACTGCTGGATATCAGTTTGCCAGGTGGGAGAGTGAATAAATTGTTATGGTCTAGTATAAAATGGTCAATGACAGACCTTTTCAGTGGAATGATAATTGGCTTGGTCACTGGTATACTTGGATCTGCCTTAGCTCCATATTTAAAAACAAAACGGGAAGACAGATCGCTGAAAGGATTGTTATACCTGTGGAAGCGTTCAGTTTGGCAAACAGTAGTTTTAGTCGTAGTTCTGGGACCTGTAGCTGAAGAAATTATTTTCAGGTTCTTGGGTATTAGCTTATTATCATATCTGTTTACAGGAGCTCTTCCTCTTATTTTAACATCTATTTTATTTGGCCTGGCTCACAACCAGTATCCGTTGAATCTGATTAGCGGCATTTTAGGTTTTATTCTGGCCTTGGTATTTACGGTTTATGGACTGCCAGCTGCAATTATTGCTCACGCCACCCATAATGCTGTATCTTTATTTTATTTAAATGTTAAGGCCCGGCGGTTAATGGGTATAAGTTTAACAAAGGCGTTAAAAACCCTGGAGGTCAATGAGGTCATGAAAAAGCTGGGACAATTAAATTAAGCGTGTTTTTTGCCATAATACTGCCACAATTGGTATCTATAATTATTGTGGCAGTAAAAGATTAGGTAACTTAATGGAGGATCAGAAAACTGAATATTATTATGAATTATGTTCATATAAACCTTGACGCCAGAGAATACTCACACTATAATCAGTTTAATTAGGCGTTTTTTTTAATCAAACTTTAAGAAATCTTTAATCTAAGACCCATGTAACAGCGGTATTATTAAGGATGGCGGTTGGTCAATACTGGTAGGGAGTGAAGTAGATGACTGCAGCAAAGGGCAAGATCAATAATCGAGGAGGGTGGCAATGAGCAAAGGGAAAAGGGCTGTACTGATAATGATTCTGTTAATCCTAATCGTGTTTTTACTACAGATTAATATGACAAGAGCCGGTGATGAACACGATTATGAAGCAATGATCAACACCTGGCAGCAAAATAATCTGGAGCTTAAAAGCCTGGACCTGGACCTGGCCAGTGCTTTAAGGACATATCAACAGGTGGAGGAAGACGTCAGCACAGCCAGTTCATCATGGAGTGAGATGGTTTCTTTGTTCAAATTAATCGGCAGAGATATAACCTCTGAAATGAAATTTATGACAGTAATGCAGCGTGAAATTAACCTCGAACAGGCTAAAATAAACTATGAACAGCAACAGCTTTCCGTTCAATCAAGTAAAAACCAGCTGGATTTGGGGTTGCGTCAAACCTACCTGAGTTATTGGCAGGCAGCTGCCCAGGTTGAGGCTCTGGAACGGCAGGCAGTTATAATTGACTTGCAGCATCAGCAGCAGCAAACTGAATATGAGCAAGGCCACACCAGTAAGCAGAGCTCCGACAATAGCAGCTATAGCCATACTCAGCTGGAGAATAAACTGCAGGCGGCCCGAAGAAGTCTTGACCAAAAAAAGCAGTCACTGAATGCCATGGTGGGTATGCCTTTAGATACAGTTTATGAGGTTGGCATCTGGGAAGATATCAGCAAGCTGGATGCCAAACAGGTGGACCCGCTGATTGAACAGGCCCTTAGCCAGCGTCTTGAAATAAAAGTAATTGAGGATAGAATAGCAATAAACGATTTGAATATTGCAAATTATGATGACCATTTCACCTACAACAGTATGGATGACTCCATGCAGGAAAGCTATGATGAATTAAAGGATCAACAGTACTACAATGCTTTGGAATTAGAGCAGCAGAAGATAAGTATTGAGAAGGAAATACGTATCGCTTTCCTCGACTTGCAATTCAGCCAGGATAAGCTGAAAACTGTGTTGAATCAGCGCAATGACTATAGCCATATTCTGGATAAAGTCAGGGAACAGTTTAATAACGGATCAGCAACAAGAGTCGAACTATTGCAGGCAGAATACGATTATTTTGAGGCTCACAGCAGCTATTTAATGGCCATATATGAGCACAATACTAAAGTTGAGCAGTTTTCTTATCAGATTGGAGTCGGAGTCGGCTTCAATGCCGGCAATAGTGGCGGCATCATCAATAATATGGGAGGTGGGCGTCGGTGAATAAGCTGGTTAAAATTGTTAGTCTGCTAATGATCTTAGGTACAGTGTTGTTGGCATCGGCGGAAGCTGGAGTTCTGACATTTTCTTTGCCCGAGACTCAGCAACGCGCTCAGGAAGCAGATGTAGATGCAATTTTTGCTCAAAGAGATATCGACAATCTGATTGAAGCAAAAGAAGATGCCGTGGAAGACGCCGATGAGATCAATGTTTTAGCGGGAACTCCAGAAACCCAACTTCAGAGTAAGGTGGACAAATACATTGGGCCACTCCGGGCAGAAATGGATTTAAAAATAGCAATTCAGGAAGAAGATCAACGCCTTCAACAACGTGAAGACGACATCACTAATGCCTACTGGCAGATTCATTTAGCCGAGTTGGCAATTGAAAAGGCCCAAAACGACCTGACAATTGCCGATAATCAATATCAGGCAGCTCAGATAAAGTTAACGAAAGGCAGTATTTCCGGTGCAATGCTATCCTCTGAAAAGTACAATTACGAAGCAAAGCGGCTTAATCTGATTGAGGCCAGGCACAACTACCAGAAAGCCCTGTTTGATTTAAACGAGCTATTGGGAGAGGAACTGACTACAGTTGTCAAGAGCAACGGGGATATTGAGCTGGAGGTGCCCGACGACTGGCAATTCAATATTGTCGATGTCTATGAACAGGCCCTGACTGCTGATGAAAATATCTACCGCTTAACCCGGGAAGTTGAATTTGCCGGCATGAAACTTCAATACGCAGGTGAAGAATATCAAAACTATCAGGATGAGTATTTAGATGTTTTAGATGAAAAAGAAAGAGCAGAGTATGATCTTGAGACAGCCAAGAATAATTTATATATTGATATCACCACGGCAGGTAATAGTATTTTAACCTCCATTGAAGATTATAATTTGCTTAAGCTCAAACTGGCAATAGATCAACAGAGCTTAAAGTCTATGGAAGTCAAGCTCGACCAGGGATTAATCAGTAAGAACGAATTCCTGATAGCCAAGTTAGGTGCTCAGACCAGTGAATATGCGCTTAAGTCTGCTGCCGTTGCATTAAACTATAACTACCATAGCTTTAATAATAAATATATTTATGTTAGCAAATAGGAGGCAATTTGATGAAGTTTAAGTTCACAAAAAAGACTATTATTATTATAGTCGCAATCGTAGCTATTGGCGTTTTCGGCTATACCTTACTGCAAAGGCAAAATGCAGCTAAAAGACAAGAGGATGCATTGGCAGCAATGAAAAACAGCACTGTACCGGTCAGTATCAGAGATATTGAAAACACAATTTATACCAGTGGTCAGATTAAGGCCAAAGAAGCGGCTGTCGTACTGACAGATACCAGTGGAATTGTTTCTGAGATTCTGGTCAGTGCTGGTGATGAGGTAGAAAAAGATCAGATCATAGCTAAACTGGAAGTTGCAGATTTGATTGAGCAGATTGAGCAGCAGGAACTGGCTTATGAAATCGACAAAAATAATTATTTACAGGCCAAGCTTAATGCCGAGGATGCTTATGAGGATGCCGAAAAAGATTTGGAAGAAAAGCAGGCCCTTTATGCGGTTGACTCGATTAGCAGAAATGAATTGGATAATGCCAGGGAGGCCTTAGAGGACGCCGAGCAGGAATTGAAAATAAATACAGATGATGCTATTCCGACCTCACTGGAGATAAAATACTTAACCTATAAAAGAAGTGAAATTTCTCTCAATAATCTATACCAGGAATTGAGTGATTCCACTATCAAGAGCCCTATTAATGGCATTGTTACTGCTGTCAATATTGCCGAAACAGATTATGTTAACGCCAAATCTCAGTTGTTTGAGGTGGCCAACTTAAAAGATCTGGAGATAATCGCAACAGTCGGTGAGTATGAGGTCAATGAGTTAGAGATAGGTATGAAAGCAATGATAACCGGGGATGCATTTCGAGGCAATTACAACGGTACTATCAGTAATATTGCAGCAGCAGCAACAAAATCAGGCTCAGAAACCGTTGTTGAAATAGTGATCGATTTAGATAATGAAACCGACGAATTGAAGCCCAACTTTACTGCTAACGCCGACATCGTTATCGCCTCTGTTCAGGGAGCTTTGGCTGTGCCTCTGGATGCAGTTGTTAAAATGGATGGAAACTCGATTGTGCGGGTCAAGAACGGTGAAACAATTACACCGGTAAAAGTTGAAACAGGCGTTGAGGACGATTTGTATATTCAAATTATCAGCGATGAAATAAACGAGGGAGATCAAGTTATATCGGGGGCCAATATGGGTTCTAATGGGGGTATGAGGCCTAATGGCATGTTTGGTGGCGGACCACGAGGCGGGAGGTAGCTTTAATGCTAAAATTACAGAGTATAGATAAATTTTATGGGCAGGGAGATATCCAGGTCAAGGCTCTAAAACAGGCCAGTTTTGAGGTCGATAAAGGTGAGTTCATTGCAATTATGGGCCAGTCAGGTTCCGGCAAGTCGACCTTAATGAACATTGTAGGTTGTCTGGATCGGCCGACAAATGGTGTCTATGAGATCGATGGAGAGAATGTAGCCGACCTGAAAGAGGATCAACTGGCCAGTATCAGAAATAAGAAAATTGGCTTTGTCTTTCAGTCGTTCAACCTCTTGCCCCGAGTGACAGCATTGCAGAATGTTGAGCTGCCTTTAGTCTACGCCCGTATTCCTGCTGGTGAAAGAAGAGAGAGAGCTAAGAAAGCCCTGGTTAGAGTAGGCTTGGGAGACAGAACCCACCATCGTCCGAATGAGCTGTCTGGAGGACAAAAACAACGGGTAGCCATTGCCAGAGCTCTGGTCAGCAATCCGACAGTTATCTTGGCTGATGAGCCAACCGGTAATCTCGACACCAGAACTACCGCAGAGATAATGGACTTGTTCTGTCAGTTAAATGACGAAGGGGTAACAATCATTACTGTCACCCATGAGCAGGAAGTCTCTGAGTATATGAAAAGGGTCGTTACCCTGCGAGACGGAGTGATTATAGCTGATAGTGTCATACCCGATACCGAGCGGAGGTGGCAGCAGTGAGCTTTCTTGAAGGATTAAAAATCTCGATTTCTGCTATCTGGTCTCACAAAATGCGTTCTTTCCTGACCATGCTGGGAATAATTATCGGAATCGCTTCAGTTATTATGGTAGTTAGCATGGGGGAAGGCAGCCGGGCCTCTATCGAGAGCAGCTTTGAGGATTTTGGTGTCAACCGAGTTATACTGGCCATGAATGGCCGAGCCTCAAGTTTTACCAATCAGGATAGGCTGACCCTCGAGGATGTAGTAGCGCTGGAACAGAACTTTGCTGATTCTATCGTAGCTATCTCTCCCTTGCAGAGCTTAAACGCAGAAACGACTGTAGGCAGCAGTAATGCCTTAATTTCTATCAGTGGAGTATATGCTAATTACAACAGCATAGAAGAGAAAACGATATTATATGGCAGATATTTAAGTGATGGTGATGTAGAGAGCAGGCGAGATGTGATGGTGATTGGTGAGGATTTAGCAGAGGAGCTTTTTGGCGAGGCTGAGAGTGCTTTGGGCCAGCGGATTTTTTTGGACACCGGCCAAAAGAAAGCCCCGGCGACGATTATCGGTATCTATGATTATCAGGAGAGTATGTTCTCAGGGATGCAGACCAGTTATTCTGTCTATATGCCCTTTACAACTGTTCGGAAGATCACCGGCAGTTCCCGATTTGTCAACACAATTCAGATTAATATGATGCCGGATATCGGTCTCGATTCAGCAATCAATAAAATGACAGCTTTACTTGAGAGCAGGCATAAAAATGTCGGTGATGATAAATACAGGTTCTACAGTGCTGAAGAGCAGCTGTCAATGGTAAATGACGTCATGAATAATATTACCCTGCTCATCAGTGGAATAGCAGCCATCTCACTTTTGGTTGGGGGTATCGGGGTCATGAATATCATGCTGGTATCAGTAACTGAGAGAACCCGTGAAATCGGTATCCGTAAAGCAATCGGAGCTCGCCGCAGGGATATTATGATTCAGTTTATTGTTGAGGCAGTTATTTTGACCATGAGCGGCGGTATTATCGGAACAATCTTTGGCATAACAGCTGCTTCGGGGATTGCTCAGGCCTTTGGTATACCGCGGATGATTTCTGTTTCTTCAGTCTTAATAGCCTGGGCCTTTTCAGCCTTTATCGGATTATTCTTTGGTTCGTATCCGGCGAATAAGGCGGCTAAGCTTGATCCGATAGAATCACTTCGCTACGAATAGATTTGCTATATTGCTAGCTCTCGGCGTTATACGTAAAAAAATAAGCAAAGATATACTAATGTATTATCTTTGCTAATTTTTTTACTAGTGCCTTGACAGCAAACAATCTAGCAAATCTATTCAGATATTGTTTAATTAAAGAGACCGTCAGTTTGTGATGTAGTTGTAGTTTAGACAATTGGTGGTGGTGAAGATAGTTAACAACAATTTTGCTGACATCAATTGTTATCGAGCACTAACAACTTAGTGCTTGATGACAGCAAACATTCTCATCAACCTCACTTTGAATAAATAAAGTTGTAGCAAAATAGGCAAAGATATACTAATGTATTATCTTTGCTTATTTTTTTACTAGTGCCTTGATAGCAAACAATCTAGCAAATCTATTCAGTTGTTGTTGATTAACAGGCTGGCAGCCTGACACGTAATTGCAGTCAGATGGTGGGTTCCTGGGTGACGACCATTGTCCAATAAGCCTGCTGTATCAGCATACTGACCTGGTATAGCTTCAGCCAGAAAATTTCTACCGCCTTGATAGCAAACATTCTCATCAGCCTCACTTTGAATAAAATAAAGTTGTACCAAAATAAGCAAAGATATACTAGTGTACTATCTTTGCTTATTTTTTTACTGGTACCTTGACAGCAAACAATCTAGCAAATCTATTCAGTTGATGTGCATGTTTCCATTATATACCTGGAAGCCCCAATAACAATTGCCCCACCATCGCCCTACAACTGCCAAACTATTGCCCAACAATCGCCCAAGCTATCGTTCCAGCAATCGTTCAAGCAATTGTTCCAGCAACTGTTCAAGCAACTGTTCATGCGGAAACGATTGAATTATAGCTGGCTGAATCAGTAGCCCCTTCTGTGCTAATACATAATACGCTGGCTTCTTTATTTAGCTTTAGTTCAGCTCTCAGGCTCTGGTATTGTTCGTTTGTGCAAAGCTGATGCAGCAAACCAATCCCCACTGCACCGGACTCGCCGGAAACAACAGCGGCATCACCGTTCAAAGGGCTGGCCAAAATCCTCATACCCCGACGAGCAATCTCGTCGTCAACAGAGAAGAAAGCCCGGGCCTGTTTATTGATAATCTCAAAGGCTATCACGCTGGGCTCCCCGCAGGCCAGCCCGGCCATAATCGTATCCAACGGCCCCTCAACTGCATGAGGCTGGTTATCCTGCTGCAGGCTCGAATGATAATAACAGGCGGCCTGCTGGGGCTCAACGATAATAATTTGCGGTCTGCAGTCAAAGCATTTGGCAAAACCCCGGATCATGGCTGCAGCAAAGGAGCCTACCCCGGCCTGCAATATGATATGGGTAGGAGGCTTGGCCATTTGCTCTTTCAGCTCGTAGATAATCGTCTCGTACCCTTCCATAATCAACTGCGGAATCTTTTTGTAGCCCTTAAAAGCAGTATCCTGCAAGAGGATCCAGTTGTGCTTTTCAGCCATTTCATGGGCATGTCGGACCGCCTGATCGTAGTTCATGTCCAGGACATCAGCTCTAGCGCCCTCTTTCTGCACGGCCAAAACCCTTTGCTCACTGGCTCCGTCAGGCAGATATACCACAGCCTGATGATTGAACCAGGCGGCAGCTCGAGCCACCCCTCGGCCATGATTGCCATCGGTAGCCGTTACAAAGGTTAATTGAGATTTAGAGCGGCATCTTCGTAGCTCATCATAATTTATTTCTGCTAACGGCAGATCATAATATTCTGCCAGAGAAACAGCCACTGCCCAGGATGCTCCCAGTATCTTAAAAGCGTTCAGATCAAACCGTTGGCTTTCATCTTTAACTGACACTGCCTGAAGTCCTAAATTATTGGCCAGCGACCCCAGATTATGAAGCGGAGTGGGCTGGTAGTTTGGCAGTGTTTTGTGAAAGCTGTAAGCGTTGCTGAAGGATGGCTGGTGAAACGGTTTTCTCAAGTTATACTGGATCATAATTGTACCTCTCTTATTATAATGAATTATTTAAATGATGAAGTTTAGAGTTAATACTATTTTAACATAACAATGCTGATCAAATTTATTTTCACTATAGAAAGAAGGTTTTATTATAGAGTTGTGGAATACTATTATTCGTAGTGAAAAATATGTTTTTTTTAAAGGAGGGAAATGATGTTAGCAGTTATTAATGCCCGTCTGGAAACAGTTGCTAACGGTGTAATAGAAAAAGGCACAATGTTAGTAAAAGACGGTAAAATAGTTGAGCTGGGTGCTAATGTGCAGGTGCCTGAGGGGGCAAAAATAATTGATGCTTTTTCACGAACAGTTACTCCAGGCATTATAGAGGCCCATTGTCATGCGGGCATAAATGAAAAAGGTGTAGGTTGGGAAGGTCGAGACAGCAATGAATCAACCTCGCCGATAACCCCATGGTGTAATGCCAGAGATGGAATTAACATGTTGGCGGCTGATTTTGATGAGTTCCGGGAGGCAGGGATCACTACTGCCGGAGTATTGCCAGGCAGCGCTAACCTGTTAGGCGGTATCGCTGTTGCCGTAAAAACCAAGAAAACTACTATTGTCGATGAGGCTATGATTGCAGAGATTGGCATGAAATCCGCTTTTGGGGAGAATCCCAAGAAGAATTATGGCGGAAAAAACAAGTCCCCGTCAACCCGTATGGGTAATGCCGCGGTTATGCGGGAAGCATTATCAAAAGCCAAACAGTATTTGCAAAGAAAAGAAAATGGAGAAAACCCTAAGTTTGATAAAAACAGCGAGGCTTTGATACCTGTAATTGAGCAAAAAATTCCGTTACTGATCCATTGTCATCGCGCTGACGACATAGTTACAGCAGCTAGAATATGCCAGGAGTATGATTTGAAATATGTTTTAGAGCATGTTACAGAGGGGCATTTACTGGTTGATTTCATTTTAAAACATGATATTGACAGTGCTGTGGGGCCTACCATGCAATATGGTTCTAAAGTCGAGAATAAAGACCGCGATTTTAGAACCCCAATATTGTTTGCTCGCCATGGAGCTAAGTTCTGCTTCACTACTGATCATGGCGTGGTAGCAGGACGCCATTTGCGAACAACTGCAGGGATTGCCGTCAGCAAAGGTATGTGCCCGGAAGTGGCTTTCAAGGCAATCACCCTTAATGCTGCTCGACATATCGGCCTGGAGGATAGCGTCGGTTCACTTGAAGTCGGCAAGGATGCAGATTTTGTAGTTTGGTCTGGCGACCCACTGGCTTTTACTACATTCGCAGATATAACTGTAGTAGAAGGAAAAGTGGTCTATGAGCGGGAGGTGTTATAATGTTATTGCTCAAAAATGCCAAAATCTACCCCATAACCGGACATGTTATTGAGAATGGGCAGATGCTGATCGATGATAATGGCAAAATAAAAGCTATTGGAACTCAAATTAAAACCCCTGCTGGCGCCAACGAATTAGACCTGGCAGGCAAAACAGTATTGCCAGGTCTGGTAGATATCCACTCTCACGTCGGAATATGGGGAGATGGCGAAGGGCCAACCGGTTATGATGGCAATGAAAAGCCAGCTCCGGTTAACCCCAAAATAAGCGCTTTAGATGCAGCTAACCCCTGGCAGCGCAGCTTTGCCGGCGCGCGGGAAGGCGGAATTACTACCCTGCAAATCCTGCCTGGTTCGGGTAACCCCATTGGCGGACTGGCCTTTGCCTGTAAAACTGTGGGAACCATTATTGATGATATGGTAATTAAGAATCCTACCGGACTAAAAGGGGCTTTGGGAGAGAATCCCAAAAAGAATCATGGCCAGAACTTAAAGCACGCCCCATCTACCCGGATGGGTACGGCAAGTATGATCAAGGGATATTTTGAACAGGTAAAAAGATATCTCGATAAGCAGGAAAAAGCTGCTGCAGCCGGTCAGGCCTTTTATAAAGACCTGCAATATGAACCAGGCGCGATGGTTTTAAAAAAGGAAATACCTTTTAGAGTACATGCCCATCGTCACGACGATATTGTCACTGCTGTCCGTTTATGTGAAGAACTCGGAGTAAACTACACTATTGAGCATTGTACTGATGGACATTTAATTGCCGATTTCTTGGCCGAACATCAGGTAACGGCCTGTGTTGGCCCAGGTTTGAGCCCTTCATCTAAGGTAGAGACAGCTAATTTTACCGATGCCAACCCGGCAATCTTGCACAGAGCGGGGGTTAAGGTGTGCTTGATGACTGATCATCCCTTTTTAAACTGCCGCCACTTCATAGTCTATGGAGCCATATCATCTAAGTATGGCATCAGTGTCAATGATACCTTAAAAATGATGACCTTAAATCCAGCTGAAGAACTGGGGATTGCTGATCGTGTTGGTTCCCTGGAGGTGGGCAAGGATGCTGATTTTATAATCTTGAATGGACATCCTTTCTCTTACAAAACAGCTATTGAGGCCACCTATATCGAAGGAAAAAAGGTTTGGGAACTGCCTGTTATATAATTGTGAGTTAAAGAAGAGGGCGCTATAGCCCTCTTCTTTATAATTCTATAAGGAGGATATCCAATGACTGGTAAAAACGCTGTTGTATTTATTGATAATAAAAAAGAAATGTTAGCCGATGTCAGCGACAAGATTTGGGGATACGCAGAGGTTGGTCTCCAAGAGCATAAATCAGCCAAACTGCTGGCAGATATTTTAGCGGAATACGGTTTTAAAGTAGATTACGGAGTAGCTGGTATGCCGACAGCTTTTGTGGCCACCTGGGGAGAGGGCCAGCCTAAAATAGGATTTTTGGCGGAATACGATGCCCTGCCCCATTTAAGCCAAAGGCCAATAACATATCGGGAACCGTTAATTGAGGATGCCCCCGGTCATGGGTGTGGGCATAATCTTTATGGTGCCGGTGTATTGGGTGCAGTCTTGGGTCTGCAGGCGGAGATGAAGGCCGATCAGCTTGCCGGAAGCATCGTTTTTTTCGGCTGCCCAGCTGAGGAAACACTGGTCGGCAAAGTATTTATGGCTCGAGAAGGATTATTCAACGATTTAGACCTGGCGCTTACCTGGCATCCCAGCCAGTTAAATACGACTTGGTCAGGTAGCAGTAATGCGATGAACTCAGTTAAGTTCAATTTCCACGGCAGAACTGCTCATGCCGCCGGAGATCCCCACAATGGCCGGTCGGCGCTGGATGCGGTTGAACTGATGAACATCGGCGTAAATTACCTGCGAGAGCATGTCATTCCTGATGCCCGGATGCACTATGTTATCACCAATGGTGGTGGAGAGCCGAATGTGGTTCCCGATAAGGCTCAGGTTTGGTACTATGTTCGTGCTCCTCGAAGGCAGGATGTTGATGAGATCTTCCAAAGAGTGGTACGGATTGCCGAGGGTGCTACGCTGATGACCGATACCTCAATGGACTACCAGATTATTGCAGCTGCCTACAATTATCTGCCTAATGATATTATCAGCAAAGTAATGCTTCAGAGTCTAAAGGAACTGGGTGCTCCAGATTGGAGTGAGGACGATATCGCTTTTGCCCGAGAGTTGACTGACACCTTTAAAGATATGAAAGAAAAAACCCTTCGCTCCTACAACAGCTATGAACGCTATAAGGATGTGTATTTGCACAATGAAGTTATTGATCCGATAGATAAAGGTAAAACCATGGCTGGCTCGACAGATGTTGCCGATGTCAGCTGGATCAGCCCCACTGGTCAACTTACTACCGCATGTATAGCGTTAGGTACCCCCGGCCATTCCTGGCAGTTTGTTTCCTGTTCAGGGATGAGTATTGGTCATAAAGGTATGATTTTAGCCGCTAAAGCTATGGCTGTGACTGGAAGCAAACTTTTGCGTAACCCTGAGCTGGTAGCCGAGGCTCGGGCTGAGTTTAAGGCTAAAACAAAGGATAGTCCCTATAAATGTGCTCTGCCGGCTGCGGCTCAGCCTCCGCTTGACCAGTTGCCGGATCATAGCCATTAACTGCGAGCATCCACCACTGGACCAGTTACCCCAGTATTAGTAATATCAGCTCAACCGGACTTAGTAGCCAAGGAGGGTCAAATGAGAAAAATAACAATCAGAGATCATCTTAATTGCAAAGGCGTTTATAACTGCAAGCTGTTTGACCGCGGTCAGAAAATGATTTATGCAGTTGTCCAAATGGATTTGTATCATAATAAAAATTATAAAAATCTCTATACTTATGATTTTGCAACTAAAGTGAGCAGAAAACTGACGACTGATAATCTGACCGGCAGTTATCTGTTAAATGATGACCACAGTATTTTAATCCAGCGGGAATCAAAGCATCAGGGCCACCAGACCGCTGTTTATAAAATTGATTTGGAATCTGGTGAAGAAACACTGCAGTTCAGCATTGAACATAAAGTGAAAAAACTCTTTAAAGTCGATGATAACAGGTTTGTTTTTACAACTGTCCACGATAATTTGTTGGATATGGAACAGTTTAAGGATACTTACAGTGATGGTGCCCCCAAAAGCAAGCTTTATGATGATTATTACTTCTTCGATGAGGTTAAATACAGAAGCAATGATGAAGGGGTCATCAATGGCCAGAAAACCAGATTGTATAGCTATGATCAGGCTGGCGACGAGGTTGTATTGATCAGCAATCCGCTGTTTAGTGTCAGCACCTTCGATGTAGCCGATAACAAGATTACTTATGCTTCTGCTGACCTTTCTAATCCGATGCAGGTGACTCATCGGATCTGCAGCTATGATTTAACTGAAAAAACTTTAGCTGTAATACTGAAGGCGGGAATTTATCAGATTACGGATATTTTTGGCTTAGCTGGAGACATTGTGTTCAAAGGATATGATACCCGGGTAACCCATGCCCGTGAGAATGCCTGTCTGTATGCTCTAACTGGCGGGGAAGTTGTCCCCATTTACACGGATACAATGGATATTAATAGGGCTCCGGGCAGTGATGCCAAATTAGCTGATGGTGACAAGTTTTTGAAAATAGACGACAGGCTTTACTGTACCCTTTGTGATGATTCGGTTCAAAACATCGCTGCCATCGATATTAAAGGTAATGTGGAGCTAATAACAACCGGGTTGGACTATATTGGCGGTTTCGATATCAGATATGGCAAAATAATTGTTGAGGCAATGTCGGATGTCACTTTAAAGGAGATTTATCTATACGATAATCAAGGGCTGATCAAGCTGACAAAGCATAATGATCAATTCCTTGACAGGGTTGTGGTAGCACCTACTGAAACATTTACATTCCGCAGCAATGGCCACGATATCAAAGGATACGTGATTAAGCCCGTTCAGATGGACAAAGAAAAGAAATACCCGGCGGTGCTTTTCATCCATGGCGGCCCCAGGGGGTTATATGGTCCGATATATCAGCATCGCATGCAGGTAATGGCCAGTAAAGGATATTTTGTTTATTACACCAATCCTCATGGCAGTGCCAGCAGAGGAAATGAATTTTCCAGTATTTTTGGCCAGCATGGGGTGATAGACTATCAGGATCTGATGACCTTTACTGATCAGGTATTAGCCAGATATCCGCAAGTGGATGAGACCAGATTAGGTGTTACCGGTCATTCTTATGGTGGGATAATGACCAATCATATTATCAGTAAAACCGGTAGATTTGCAGCAGCTGTTTCCAGTGCCAGCTTGTCTAATTTTACTACTAAAGCCGGGGCAACTGATAATGGGCTGGGTGCCTCCATGCAGGTCTATGGCGACCCCTGGGAGAATCAGGAGTGGACGTGGAACCAATCCCCGCTAAAGTATTGTTCCCAGGTCACTACTCCTACTTTGTTCTTACATGCAGATGCCGACTATCGCTGTTTTTATGTAGAGTCTTTGCAGATGTATACTGGGCTGAAAAGGTATGGGGTAGACACTGAAATGTACTTGTTCAAAAACGAACCCCACTCGCTGCAAAAACCGCGTAATAAGTTGAAATGGCTTGAGGTATTAGTTGAATGGTTTGATCGATATCTGAAGCCCAGGTAATACCCATTGCACGGTGTTAAGCAATATATGTAATAGTAAGATAATCCAATAAGGATTATCTTTATTACTTTTTTACAACTTTTAGGGTTTTTCACATATCTAAGTTTCTCAGGGTAAAGATTTGGTTAAAATACTGTTGTTCAGTTTGAGCATAAGGTTAGATTAACGTATGATAGTATCAAGGCAAAATAAAAAAGGTGGGGGAATATTAATGAGTGATGATCGGGTTTTAATTATTTGCACTTCAGTTCATCATCAGAACACTTTTAAAATCGCAGAGGCATTGGCGGAGGAGTTGAATGCAAAAATTATCAAGCCTTCTGAGTTCAGGGGTGAAGATTTGGATAGCTACGATCTTATTGGTTTTGGTTCAGGCATATACAATGGTAAGCATCATCCTAGCCTGCTTAGTTTAGCAAGTGATTTAGATACTCAAACCAATAAGAAAGCCTTTATCTTTTCTACATCAACTATTCTGGCTAAATCAATGCACCGAGCCCTGAAAGACAATTTGCAGGCTAAAGGCTATCAGATAATTGGGGAATTCTGTTGCAGAGGGTTTATGAACCATCGCTTTACTAAATATATTTTAGGCGGACTGAATAAGAACAGACCAAATGCTGATGATTTGGAGGAAGCAAAACAGTTTGCCAGGAAGATGATTGAGAAAAGCTGAAAAAGAATTAAACACATCCAGGGGGCAGGCTGGAAACCCGTAATTTGAATAACGGGTTTCAGCCTGCCCCCTGTAGTTTATCTCCCAATCTAAAGCCCAATCGCTACGGGTAAAAGAAATATCCTAGGTATCGTCAAGGTATACACACCTCAAAGAAAAAAATATAATGAAAGGCAGGGATATTTTATTTGTATCGAAGGATAATGACCGTTTGCATCGAATATGGATAATACAAATTGAATAATTTGGTTTTACTTTTGGGGATGTTTGCATAAGGGGAGGTTATCTATGAGTAATAGTAGTAAAATACCAAAAATTGCTATACTGGTGCTGTTAGTTCTAATACTACAGGCTACTTATGCTAAAGCAAACAATTTAGGCTATGAGAGATTAACACAAGACTGGCATGAGCATAACTTTCAACTCAAGGATATTGAGCTGAGCTTAGCTGATGCTCAGAGAGCTTTTGACCAAACCAAAAGAGATGTAGCAAATGCAGGCTCATCATGGAGTTATTTGGTTGATATGTTTAAGAGCATGGATGTAGAGATATCTCCATCGATGAAATTCGGTACAGTTATGCGCAGAGGTGTTAGGCTTGAAAAAGCAAAGAGGCTCTTCAGTCAGCAACAGTTATCAGCAAAGACCAGGCAAGATGGAGAATATATTAAGCTAAGAGAATACTATCTGGACTATTGGCGACTGAACACTAAAGTGCAGATTGACGAAAAAAGGTTAGAAGTAGCTGCCATAATAAGAGATAAACATAATTTGCTATTTAAACAGGATAAACTGGGAGAATTAGATTTAACAGAGAGTAAAATTAACTATCTTGAAGTAGAGCAGCAAATGATTGAATCACAGCAATTATTGAAAGAAAAACAGCTAATGCTTAACGCTTATATCGGGGTAGAACTGGATACCTGCTATCAGGCTGGTATCTGGGAAGAGCAAAAAGATTTGACTGATAGTGTTGATAACTATGTAGCTAATGCAGTGAATGAACGCCTGGAGATTAAGTTAATCAGTGATCAAATAGCAAATAATCAGCTTACTATAGAGACATACGAAAAGTATTTTAATTACAATAGTATGACTGAACATCAGCAGAACAGCTATGATGACTTGCGAGAAAACAATAAAACTTTGGGTTTTCATTTAACAAAAAAGAAAACAGAGGTAGAAAAACAACTCAGAGAACTGTTTTTAGATATAAGCTACGAGAAGTTTAAAGTAAAGATACTGTTAAACATTAGGAATGATACCAATAGTAATTTTCTCAAAGTAAAAGAGCTTTATGATCAAGGAAGAGCCAGTGAAATAGATTTATTGCAAGCTGAAATTGAGTACATGGAGGCTCATGATGATTATTTAAGGTCAATCTACAGCTATAATACTCAGATATACAGCTTCAACAGTTTAAGTGGTGCCGGTTTAAACGTTGGCTTAAGTAGTGTGAATAATCCACAAGGGGGTGGGCATTAGTGCATAAATTAAAAAAGATACTAATTGTGGCTGTCATACTTTTTTGTTCTCTAAATGCAAGCTCAGTGCGGGGGACCAGCAATTCAGTTAAATTAGTAGATCTTCTTGAAGAAGCTAAGGGCCATGATATAGAGGCTGCTTTAGCTGAGGCAGAGATAGCTAAGCTAATGAGAGCTGTTGAGGATGTCGAGGAAAAGGCGGAAGAGACAAATGTATTGGCAGGTACTCCCCAAACCCAGCTTAGGAGTAAGGTTACTAAATATATTGAGCCTTTAAGGGCTGAAATGAATTTGGAAATTGCTCAACGAGCTGAGAATCTGCGGTTAGTAAAGAGAGAGGTAGCCATCACTGAGGCCTACTGGCAGGTTTATTTAGCACAAATAGCTAATGAGGGAGCTAAAATAGAACTTGAGATTGCTAATAATAATTATGAGGCAGCTAAGATTAAGCTGAGAAATGGCAGCATATCCGGGTATGAACTGTCAGCAGAGAGGTATGCCCATGAGCAAAGTCAGCTCAATTACCTTGATTTAAGTAATAGACACAGGAAGGCCCTGTTTAACCTGAATGAGTTACTGGAAAAAGATCTAACTACCCGAATATCGGCAGCTGATAGTTTGACTCTAAAACTACCAATTGACTTCAGTGTCGATATCGATACTGTTTACGAAACTGCATTGTCGGTAAGTGTAGAGGTGTACAGGCTGAAGAAAGAGGCAGAGTTTGCGGCAATGAAGCTTCAGTATGCTGGAGAGGAGTTTAGACCAACCAGCGACGAGTATTTAGATGTTAAGGCCGAAAAAGAAAGGGCTGATTATAAATATCTAAACTCAAAAAACAATCTGTATAGAGCTGTCCACTCAGACGCCAACTACCTGTTAATGTCCTTGGATAATTATAAGTTATTAAATCTTAGGCTTGAAATGGAACAGAGCAATTTGCTTGCTACAGAAATTAAACTGGCCAAAGGCCATGTCAGTGACAATGATTACCTGCAATCTAAAGCTAATATGCTTAAAGCTAAGTACCAGCTTTATTCCTTAATTACGGAAATAAATTACGAGTATCAAAACTTTAATGTCAATTACCTGTTAAAAAACTGATTAGGGGGATATTCTTATGAGAAGCAGAAGCAGATTCAGGTTTCAAACAAAGCATGTAATCATAATAGCTGTTATTTTTCTGGCCGCTATAGGTTATGGGGTGTATCGAGGCACAACATCTGAATTCGTAATGGGCAGTGCTGACGTTTTTAAGGCCGTTCCTGTTGCGTTCAGAGATGTTGATAATATAATATATACAAGCGGTAGGATTAGAGCAAAAAATGCCAAATTTGTATTGGCCAAAACAAATGGTGTGGTGGCCAACATAAATGTTAAGGCTGGAGAAACAGTAGTTAAAGACCAGGTTATAGCCAGCCTTGCTTCGGAGAATTTACTGGAGCAAATTGATCAAAAACAACTTGCTTTGCAGATTGATAAAAATAACTTTCTCAATGCCAGGGAAATGGCCGAGCGCCAGCTAAAAGAAGCAGAAATCTACTATGAAGAGAAGAAAGAACTGTACAACGTCAAGGTCATTAGCAAAAGTGAGCTTGAAATGGCCCGGCAGGAGTATCAGGATGCCAAAAAAGAAACAACGATTGATACACACGATGCCATTCCAACTGAGCTGGAAACCAAGTATTTAAAGTATAAGCAAAGTGAATTAATATTAGAAAGCCTCTACAAAGATTTAGAAGCTACGACAATAAAGAGCCCCATGGAAGGCATCATTACAGCCATATATATTAAAGATTCTGATTCCGTCAGTACAGACAATAAGCTGTTTGAGATTGTTGTTTTAGATGAGTTAGAGGTGCATGCTAGTGTCGGTCAATACGATATAAACAAGGTAAAGATTGGTATGGAAGTGACCATTACCGGCGATGCCTTTGAGCATGACTATCAGGGCAAGGTTGTTAATATTGCGGCCTCTGCTGTCGATCAGGGTACTGGCTCTATAGTAGAAGTAATAATAGATGTAGAAGATGAAAGCAGTGAGTTAAAGCATAATTTTAAAACCAATGCCAATATATTGGTGTCCTCAGTTAGTAATGTGCTGACTGTTCCTGTTGATGCTGTCGGAGTAAATCTAAATGATGAAACGGTAATTCAGATTAGGGAATGGAAAGAGTCAGAAAAGGGTTACGAATTTACTACCATACCAGTGGTTACCGGTATTCGTAATGATTTGTATATTGAAATACTGAGTGAGGAAGTTCAAGAAGGAGATTTGGTCGTTGCTATTTACAGGGCTGAACTAGATCCTAAAGGGAGAATTAATTAATATGTTAATGCTTCGTAAAATATCTAAGCAATATGGTTATGGTATTACACGGGTAGATGCCTTAAGTGATGTTCATCTGTATATAGAGCGGGGCGAGTTTGTTTCAATTATGGGCAAATCTGGGTCCGGGAAATCAACATTGATGAATATAATAGGTTGCTTGGACAGACCAACCCATGGTAATTATACGATAGATGATAATGATATTTATAGTTATAATGACAATGATTTAGCTATTATACGAAATGAGAAAATTGGCTTTATATTTCAGTCCTTTAACCTTTTACCCAGGATAACGGCATTTCAAAATGTAGAACTGCCTTTAATCTATGCTCGAATCCCCAGGGCAGAGCGTAAAAGGCTGGCCAGAGAGGCCTTGGTACGGGTCGGCTTAGAAGATAGAATGCATCATCGGCCTAATGAACTGTCTGGAGGTCAAAAGCAGCGTGTTGCGACTGCCAGAGCATTGGTTAATAGTCCAAGTATTATTCTGGCAGATGAGCCAACAGGAAACCTCGACTCGGCAACTACCGCAGAGATACTCAAGTTATTCTGTGAACTCAATGATGAAGGTGCTACAATTGTCTGTGTTACTCATGAACAAGAGGTAGCTGAATATTCAAAACGAATAATAACTCTGCATGATGGAACAATTGTGAATGACTATAGTGTAACAGGCTCAAGCCGGAGGTGGGATTAGTGAACTTTTTAGAGAGATTCCTGTTTTCAATATCAGCAATTGTAACCCATAAGATGCGCGCCTTTCTGACAATGTTGGGCATAATTATTGGCATAGCATCTGTAATAACAGTTGTAAGTATGGGGCAAGGGAGTAGAATCAGTATTGAAAAGAGCTATCAGAGCTTTGGTACTAATAGATTATCGGTTTACTCTTACAACAAAAACATAACAACCTACAGAGATAGGCTGACCATGGCAGATTACTATGTATTGACAAAGTCTTTAGAAGAACATATCTTGCACGCATCGCCAAGAAGGTCTTTAAATGTTTCTGTAAATCATGTGGTGAGACACGAAACATTAAAAGTTAATCTAATGGTTAATGGTGTGAATGAAGGATATGATGAGTTAATAAATTCTAATATTATTCATGGTAGATATTTAAATGAATATGATATTGAAAATAGAAGAGATGTTATTATAATCAGTGACAAGTTTGCAGAGGAATTGTATAAGTATCCTGAGAATGCCATTGGCGAAAGGATATATTTAGAATTTGGTAGATCTAAGTACTCTGTAACTATCATCGGGGTATACGAATACTACGAATCAATATTAGCAAATAATCGTGCTCAGTATAACTCCTATATACCCTATACTACATGTACTAAGCTGACTGGCGATAATTACCTTGCTTCAATTGATCTTAACATGGAATCTAATGATAATCTGGAGTTCATAAAAAAAGAAATAGAAAAAATTATTAGTGGAAGACACGATAATCCTGGTCATACAGTGCATATTAGCAGTGCAGAGCAATACCTCTCCAACATGAACGAAACAATGAAAAGTCTGACCTTATTGGTAGGTGGGATAGCTGCAATTTCACTCTTAGTAGGTGGGATAGGTGTAATGAATATTATGCTTGTTTCGGTAACTGAACGAACCCGTGAAATAGGTATTCGTAAGGCTATTGGAGCACGTACCGATGATATTGTGCTTCAGTTTATTGGTGAAGCAGTGGTGCTAACCCTTTGTGGAGGTATTATAGGAACTATTGTTGGGGTATTGATTTCAACAATTATTTCAAGCATCTTACATTTCCCGCGGGTAATATCTATACCAACTATTCTGATCGCCTGGTTGTTCTCAGCCTTTGTCGGCCTGTTCTTTGGCTCATATCCGGCCAGCAGAGCAGCAAAGCTGGAACCGATTGAAGCCCTTAGATATGAATAGGGGGAGGTGCTTTAGTGAGAAGTATGAGAGGTATACTTAAAATTTTGTTTCCTGTTTTATTGGTAATAGCGATAATCTATGGAGTGTTCAGGGGACAATCATGGAAGTGGGATCTGGAACGAGAAAAATTTTATAATGCAGTTCCTGTGGCTATCAGAGATGTAGAAAGCATTATCTATACAAGAGGCAATATTCGTGCCAAAAGTATCGAGTTAGTTTTAGCCGAAACAAATAGTGTAGTATCAAAAATAGCTGTTAAAGCCGGTGAAACAGTGTCCAAGAATCAAGTTTTAGCATATCTGGATTCTGAGAATCTGCTTAAGCAGATAGAGCAAAAGCAGCTCTCTTTACAGATCGACAAGAACAACTATCTTAATGCCCAAGAGCAGGCCTATCGTCTACTTGAAGAAGCAGAACAGAATTATGAAGACATGAAAGGTTTACACAGGCTGCAGTTTGCCAGTGAAAATGAACTGGCTAAAGCCCTGCAGGAGCTGGAGGATGCTAAAAAGGAAGCTGTAGTCAATACCCTCGATTCGAGCCCTACAGAGCTGGAGAATAAGTATTTAAAATATAAGCAGAGTGAGCTAATTCTGGCCGGTCTAAACAAAGATTTAATGGCTACAACCATTGAGAGTCCTATTGATGGGATAGTAACAGCTATTTATATTGAGGATTCTGATGCTGTCTACTCCAATAAGAAACTATTTGAGATCGCTGTCTTAGATGAACTGGAAGTGCACACTACAGTAGGTGAACATGACGCCAATGATGTTCAGCTCGGTATGAATGTAACAATAACTGGAGATGCCTTTCAAAACGAATATGAAGGTAAGGTTACCAGTATTGGTACCTCTTCAATTGTTAAGGGTAGTGATTCTGTTGTTGAAGTAATAATTGATATTGAAGACGAACAGTATGAGTTAAAGCACAATTTAATAGCCAATGCTGATATACTGGTGTCCTCAGCTAAACATGCAGTAACTGTGCCAGTTGATGCTATTGGTATTAACGTTTACGGAGAAACTGTGGTGATAGAAGCACGCTGGGATGCAGATTTAGAAAGCTTCCGATATATACCTCTACCAGTGCTTGTTGGAGTGCAGAATAACGAGTATGCTCAAGTAATAAGTGAAGAAGTTCAAGTAGGTATTAAGGTTATTGAGATTTATAAACCTGAGCTGGATCCTGATGGCAAAATAAAATAAGGGCAAAGGTCATATTATCCCTGCAAAGCGAGGCCAAATAGTAAAGGACTGAATTTATCAGTCCTTTGCATTTTGGGCGCATTTTTTACAGACCCCTTTAATATAAGTGTGAAATTCCCGAGGCTCGAATCCAGCCAGCTCTTTAATATTATGATCTGATAAATCATAATCAAAGTCGTAAACCTTATTGCACCGCAGACATTTAAAATGTCCATGATTAGATGTGTTTGCATCAAAGCGGGTTTCATTGTCTTCAATTAATATGGGAATGGTAATCTTGCTTTTTACGAACAGATCAAGTGTATTGTAGACTGTAGTTTTAGACAATGTTATCAACTCCGATGCCAGAGCATTATATATTTCATCTGCTGTAGGATGAGATTTGTAGCTAATTAAATACTCAAATATCTTTATTCTGGGCAGAGACGGCTTAACGCCGTGTTTAATTAAATGCTCTTTAATTTCTGCAATAGACATTGTTACCACCCTCCTTTCATTCCAATATAGTATTAGTTTATACTGCCTTTAACTTGTAAACAAGATTATAAATATTTCAGAAAAAGATTGCTTGCTTTGTCAATGATCCATTTAGATGACGAAGCCAATAAATATTTGGTTACAAAGAAAAAGGCAGTAAGGATTTGGCCAACTCCGGGTCACCCAAATCCGCTTAATAATGTAATTACGATCTATACCAACTGTAGTTGACAGGTAGAAGTACTAGCTAAAATATCTTTTTAGCAACCCTCTAAAACCTTGTCCGTGACGAGCCTCATCTTTTGCCATTTCATGAACTGTATCGTGAATGGCGTCAAGATTTAGCTTTTTAGCCAAAGTAGCCAGTTCTTTCTTTCCGGCACAGGCTCCATGCTCAGCCTGAGCTCGTAATGTTAAATTCTTTTCAGTTGAATCAGTTAACACTTCACCCAGCAACTCAGCAAACTTGGCGGCATGTTCTGCTTCTTCAAAGGCATATCTTTTGAATGCTTCAGCTACTTCAGGGTATCCTTCTCGGTCAGCTTGCCTGCTCATTGCCAGATACATGCCTACTTCCATACATTCTCCCTGGTAATTCTGGCGCAAACCCTCAATGATCTTGGCATCAACACCTTTGGCAACACCGACAACATGGCCATCAGCAAAATCGGATTCATCGTTTAAAACCATAAACTTCTCTTGAGGGGCACCGCAGATTGGACACTCAGCTGGAGCAGCCTCACCTTCGTGGATATAGCCACATACTGTACAAACATACTTCATTTACAGACTCTCCTCTTCATAAAAATAAAGGGTAACAGCTGTTCGCTAGCTTGCAGGCAAATCATACAAGCTGGGAGATTGATGGTTTAACTTTAGCTCTACCCATGCCGTCATTATCTGAGTAACTGGACGCTGTATAAGTGGGGCACACAGGGCTGACCAAATTCAGTTGACGTCAAGAGCGGGCTTTGCCATCAATCTCAATGAATGGCTCTTACCCTTTTACACAGCAAATAGGTAACTAAATATCATCGTTCATAGGCTTATTCTTCTGCTACGTCAAATGAATCTTTGTTGGCTCCACAACCTGGGCATACCCAGTCGTCAGGTAGGTCCTCAAAGGACATGCCTGCATCGATATCGCCATCAAAATGAGGCATTTCAGGCTCATAAACATAGTTGCAAGGTCCGCAAATATACTTCTTCATGTCTTCAACTCCTTTCCCTAAAAGATTACTAATCTATTTTTTCAAGGGATGGTGCTCTGTCGCTGTCAGTCCAGTCATCAGGTAGATACTTAAAGCCAACCCCGCTTTATCACTATCTAAAATCGTTAGTTTAACGGTAATGTTCTAATCTTTATCCTCAAATGATGTCTGGCTGTCACAAGTCCAGTCATCAGGTAAATCTTCAAAGTCTAAACCTGCTTCAAGGTCTTCATCAATTTTCGCCAACTCAGGTTCGTAGATATAGTAGAAAGGTCCGCAAATGTTCTTTTTCATGTTATCCAACTCCTTATATAATAATGCTACTAATCTTTATCTTCAAATGATGTCTGGCTGTCACAAGTCCAGTCATCGGGTAAATCTTCAAAGTCTAAACCTGCTTCAAGGTCTTCATCAATTTTGGCCAACTCAGGTTCGTAGATATAGTAGAAAGGTCCGCAAATGTTCTTTTTCATGTTATCCAACTCCTTATATAATAATGTTACTAATCTTTATCTTCAAATGATGTCTGTCTGTCGCAAGTCCAGTCATCGGGTAAATCTTCAAAGCCTAATCCTGCTTCAAGGTCTTCATCAATTTTGGCCAACTCAGGTTCATATATATAGTAGAAAGGTCCGCAAATGTTCTTTTTCATGTTATCCAACTCCTTTTTAAGTATTGATTTCATATATTATTTTTTATCATTATGTTGTGTATTTCAAATTTGTATTGATTACAATTAAATAATAAACCCATATCTGTATTTTGTCAATAGGTTTTTGAAAAAAAATTTAAATTATTTCTGCTAGCTAAAAAAACACTTGAAAAAACTATTATTGATTCGTATGATTGATACTGAGAAGAGATGTATTCAGCTGGAAAGGAGAATAACTATGTTGTATAGATTTTTACGAGAAACAGACATGAAACCATATGATCTCAACTGAGCAGAACAAATAGTTTGTGGAGCAAACAGGATTTATAATTTGAAAATTAGCAGAGAGGATCAGAAAATGGCTGCCAGTTTTGGTGGAGGTATGGCAGTAAAAGGAACATGTGGGGCCTTAATAGCTGCGGTAATGATCCTGGGCAGAATGTTTGCCATTGAAAAAGGCCATAAATGTCCTCATTTAAAAGAAATAGTTAAGACCTATATCACCAGGTTTGATGCATTACTGAGTAGCAGGGAGTGCAGTGAGTTAAAAGCAATGTATAATAATGACTGCCGTTATATTATTGAGAACAGTGCCCGGTTGTTAGACCAGATAATCGACGAATGGAAATGACGTAAATCACCAACCTGATAATAGGTGTGCTTTAAGGTAACTAATTATTAATTTGCATAAAGGAACTTGACAGCTGTCAAGAAAGGTAATATACTACTTAATTGAAAAGGTAGTGTATTACCTTTTTTGTTGTATGTTTGTAAAGCAGCAATTTGCTTTAGCAGATTGCTTAATTTCATTGGAAATGGATTTGAGATAATTATGGACAGGTTTCAAACAGCGAAGGATATTTTTGCTAAAGTGTTTTATTTGGAAAGGTTATGGAATAGCCGCGGGGATAAATGGTTTGCCGGTGATGGTTTAACCACTAAGCAGTGGTTTTTGCTGGTGATGGTTGGAAGCAAATTTGAGAAGCCACCGGCCTTAAAAGAGGTGGCTCGGGCGATGAAGACCTCTCATCAAAACGTAAAGTCGATTGCCCTGAAACTCCAGAAAAATGGTTTTGTTGAATTACTTGCTGATTACAACGATAGAAGAGTGACCAGAATAAAATTGAGAGACAATGTCGAAGGGTATTTTAAAGCGCGGTCTGCTGAGATTGAGAAATATATCCTGGCTTTGTTTGAGGAAGTTGACACCGCTGATTTAGAGCTGACTAACCGATTAATCGACAGGCTGATTGACAATGCTGAAAGAGAGGAAAAGTGATGAAAGTGATTTTGAAGTTAATTCTGGTTATACTGGTTTTGTTGTCGGTGCTGATCTGGTATGGCAATTACAGGTTTCAAAAAATGTCAGAGGCCAAAGTAAAAGAGATTTATGCCGATCTGCCTTCAGAATCGGGAGAGGTAATTACCTCTGCAGATCTGGCTGCACTGCCTCCATTAATGAAGAAATATCTGGTGGATACCGGTTTGGTTGGCCAGCAGCATATCAATAAGGTTCAGCTCAAACAACAGGGAAGAATTAGAATGAGCCCCGAAGGGCGCTGGCTCTCATTTACTGCTGAGCAGTTTTATCGCCTGGATAAACCAGCTTTTGTCTGGAATACTACTGTTAGAGTTCTGGGTATTCCTGTCATTAGAGGTGTCGATGTCTATCAGGAGGGGAAGGGGCAGATGTTAATTAAGGTTATGCCGTTCTTTACTGTGGTAAATGCCCAGGGTGAGGAAGTTAACAGTGGCGCCCACTCCAGGTATTTAAACGAAATAATGTGGTTTCCGCAAATGTATTTATCACCTCAAATCAAATTCAGTTCAGTTGATGAGAATCTGGTGAGGGCCAGGTTCGAAGATCAGGGTATTGTCACCGTTGCCGATATAGAGATTAACCAGGACAGCAGACTGGTTAACTTTACTTGCGACCGTTGGTATGCGGACGATCAGGCCGATGTGACCAGAAAATGGAGTACGCCTATCAATGAATGGGGCAGGCTGGCAGGGCTGGAGTTGCCGCTGGCCGGTCACGCCGAATGGGATCTCGGGGACAGGACTTTCAAGTATATTGAGATTAAATTGACTGATATTAAATATGGAGATTAACAGCGGAAACTGCATATAGTATTCGATAATGGCTATAATTAAATAGCGGGTTTAATATTTAATCTGTATATTTATCCTTAAGCTTGTGTTTAGCACGGTAAACACTTTGTAAAAAAAGTGTTAATATCGAGAATGCCTCTTTTATTTTGCAGGTTTTAGCAGATAATTGTGGAATATCTTTATATTATTTTTAAGGAATGATGTCATTTGAATAAAATACTTGAATTTTATGATATATACCCTAAGGTAGTGCCGGCAGACAAGACTGTTACTATCCATGTTCGCCCCTTATATGAACATGTTCAGTTTGAAGAGGGCGCAGAATACGAGGTATTGTATTATCCGATGGAACGGGTTTCCCAGTATGGAGAATACCACTACCAGCTTCCAGAACTGGCAGTTGTTAGGAATGGTGTGCTGGCTATTGAACAGTATTTCAGCGGAGAACAGGAGCATATGATCATTATCAATGATTTGAATGAAAAAATGGAGCCCCTGCGAGTGAGAATTTATTCTGTAGAAGAAGATTTGTTTAAAAGACGGCCTTTCAAAGGAGACCTCCATACCCATAGCTATTACTCTGATGGCGAGGAGTCGCCATCGTTTATTGCTGCCAGTTGCCGTCGGGCCGGATTTGATTTCATGGCCGTTACTGACCACCATCAGTATCAGCCCTCGCTAGAAGCCCGAGATCGTTTTAAAGATGTCGATATCGACCTGTTGATCTGTACCGGGGAAGAGGTTCATTTGCCGGATAACCCGGTTCATATAGTTAACTTTGGCGGTGAAAAAAGCGTCAATGAATATGTCAGGGAAAATGAAGAGGAATATTTCAGAGAAGTTAAAAAAATCGAACAGAAGCTGATGCATATTAGTGACCTGGATGCTCGCTTTCAATTAGCCTCGTGTCAGTGGTGCTTCGAAAAGATACGGAGTTATAATGGTTTGGGGATATTTTGCCACCCATTTTGGGAGGTGTGGACAGGTTACTACGTTTCCAGAACGGTAATAGATTACATGATGGAATCTCAGCTATTCGATGCCATGGAAATATTAGGTGGATATTACTCTCATGAAGAGTATGCCAACAGGTTGCAGATAGCCAGGTATCAGGAAGAACGGGCCCGAGGTCGCACTATTCCGATAGTAGGGGTGAGTGATGCCCATGGCTGTAATACCGGTCGTTTGTTTGGCTGGTTCTATACGGTTGTTTTTGCTGAAAGGCTTAACAAAGAGTCAATATCAGCTAATATTAAAGAGCTGTACAGTGTGGCAGTTGCCAGTCTGCCCAATGAGCATGAGCGATCCTATGGCCCATATCGCCTGGTAAAATATACTCAGTTCCTGCTGAGAGAGGTGTTTCCTATCCATGATAGATTATGCCAGCGGGAAGGAGAGCAGATGTTTGCGCATTTAGCCAGAGATCGGCGGGCTGGCAAACAGCTAGAGCTGATGCAGGGCCAAACCACCAGTTTGTATAACAGGCTGTGGGCAAAGGATTCTGTAGTAAAGTAAATACTTTAGGAGTGTGAAGTAGCTGATGCCTGACAACCAAAAGCCTAAAAGAATAGGATTAGCTTTAGGCGGAGGAGCTGCCCGAGGGGTTGCTCATATTGGGGCTTTAAAAGCATTTGACGATTTCAGAATTAAGTTTGATTATATCACCGGAACCAGTGTTGGCAGCATTATTGGGGCAGCTTATGCTGCGGGGGTATCCTGGGCTGAGATGCTGAGGTTTGCTCGCAGTATCAGCACCAGAGACATTTTACAGTGGAAAAAGTGGAATCTCGGCTATGATCCGGCAGCAATTGGCAGATTAATGATTAAAATAATTGGCGACTGTCAGATAGAAGAATTGAAAATACCCTATTCAGCGATAGCTGTTGATGTCAGAAAAGGAAAAGAGGTTGTTTTTAGTAGCGGCCCTGTCGCTGAAGCGGTTCAGGCCAGTTGCTGTGTACCCGGAGTATTTATCCCAGTGGAGTACGAAGATAAGCTATTGGTAGATGGGGGAGTATTGAACAATGTTCCAGCCAATGTGGTGCGCGAAATGGGGTCTGACATTGTAATAGGTATTGATCTTAATTCAGATTACAGTACTACAGCTGGCAATGGCGGTTATTTTGAAGTGCTATATACGGTTTTTAATCTTATGGTACGCAACAAATCTTTATGGGGACATCGACATGCCGATATAATAATTGAACCTGACATGAAAAATATACCATACCATCACGTTCGGGATATAGACAACCTGGTGATACGGGGAGAAACAGCTGCGCGTGCAGTTATCCCCAAAATTCAAGAACTCTGTCGCTAATCCTTATAACGTTTTTGGAGACCTGACTTAAATAACTCCAGTAAAAAAAACAGCTCACATTCTGTGAGCGCAACACGGCATAAATGAATCCCACAATGCCGTAAGATTTTCATTCTCAAATCCCTAACGTCTAGGGGGGTGCTCTAGTAACTATCTCTGTAGTCCTCCAGCAGAGGCTTTACATTATTAGCTACCTCAAGCTCCCAATGTATAAGTGTTGGTTTGAGAATACCCAATCCTACGTACACCGTAGGAACCATTATTATTGCTTATCTGATTCTATTATAACTATATGCTCTGGATTTGTAAAATGTTATTATACGGCATAAAATATTAGTTTTTACCACTGAATAATAAAAATAGAAAACTTTGAAAGGTGAAAAGATGATTGCTGAAATTTTGTGTGTAGGAACAGAACTATTATTAGGTGATATAGTTAATACTAATTCCTCCTGGCTGGCCAAAGAGCTGGCAGATTTAGGCGTGAGTGTTTATCGACATATTGTGATAGGTGATAATAAGCAGCGCCTGAAAGAAGCCTTTGAAACAGCCTTAAACCGTTCAGATGTGATTCTTTGTACCGGGGGTTTAGGCCCCACCCAGGACGATATCTCAAAAGAAGCATTGGCAGAGGCTTGTGGTAGAAAACTAGTGCGCAATGAGCAGGCTGCTCAATGGATAAAGAGCCGTTATATAGACAAGGGGTTTGCCTTAACGGAGAATAACTGGCGGCAGGCAAATTTTCCAGAGGGGGCAACCCCGTTGTTCAATCCTTTTGGTACGGCCCCTGGCTGTCAGTTAGAGCTGGCTGAAAAAGTAATCTTTTTAATGCCAGGGCCTCCTGTTGAGATGAAGCCGATGTTTGCTGGCTATATTAAACCCTGGATTCAGGCTCGGAACCACATTGTATTAAAGTCACGCGTTCTCAGGATTACAGGTCTTGGCGAATCTGCTGCCGAAGACAGAGTCGCTGATATTGTAGCCAGCCAAAACAACCCAACTATCGCACCTTATGCTCAATATGGTGAGGTTATTTTTAGAATAACCGCCCGTGCTGACAGTGAGCAACAGGCCCTGAATCTGATTGAACCAGTCGAGCTGGAAATGAGAAAAAGATTTGGGCTAAATATCTACGGTGCTGATGATGCCTGCCTGGAAGGAGTAGTAGTAGAGCTGCTGGAAAAAAATTTGTTGACCATTTCCTGCGCAGAATCGTGTACCGGCGGCTTGGTTACAGCTCGTTTAGTAAATATACCTGGAGTTTCAACTGTCTTAAAAGAAGGGATAGTGGCTTACAGCAATGAGGCCAAGATCACTCGATTAAATGTTAATCCTGAGACAATAAAAAAATTCGGTGCTGTCAGCGCCGAAGTAGCTGCAGAAATGGCTGAGGGAATAGCCCAGACCTCTAACTCCAGTCTCGGTATATCGACCACGGGTATTGCGGGGCCGGAAGGAGGCACCCTGGAAAAGCCGGTTGGTTTAGTTTACATCGGCCTGTTTTTCAAGGGCAAGGTGTCTACCAAAGAGCTAAAGCTCTTCAATCGTTCCCGTGATAACATCAGAAAACGTGCTACTTTGGCAGTTTTGGATTTGGTACGCCGAACAATCCTGGGTTAGATTCTTCGTTCAAGCTGTGCTCTCATAATTGGCTTAGCTATGCGTCATATGCAAAAAGCTGTCCAAAGATATACTATTTGTATTATCTTTGTCACAGCTTTTCTTTATTCCTTTATCTAAGCTCAATTCTGAGAGCCTGGGTTTAATGACCCTTGCAGGCGGCCAGAGCAAGAGCTTCGTAAGTTCCTTGTATCAATATACTTTATAAACGAAGAAATTTTCTCAAAGATATACTGATTCGTATTATCCTTGAAGAAAATT
>JANQLZ010000084.1 GCA_028280325.1 Bacillota bacterium | reverse complement strand
TACTAGAAAACAATCGCCCCACAATTGCCAACCAACAGCCAAACCATTGCCAGCCGCTTACCAAAGGCAAGCCAACCCCAACAACTGGACCTCGTTTTCAGGCCTGTATTTAGGTGTACAAGCTATTTTATAAACTGACAATAGTAGATGTATGGAGATTTTCTTTGGGCTTAATTAAGGCTGTGAAGGTAATTGGGCAGTTTTGGCTTCGATGATGTGCTGGATACAATCCAGTTCACTGAGAAGCTTGGTATTAAAAAATTCAGGATAGAGCTTAGTGTGTTGCAGGGTGCTGATGGGAATCCAGTGTAAGCTTTCAGGGTTGTGCTCTTTACAGTCAAACTGTAGGTCTGCTTTGCTTTTCATCAAATAGTAAAATGCAATTTCATGCTGTAATTCTTTTGTAGCAGAATCTTTGTAAAGCCGTTCATTGATAAAAGCCAGTTTATCGACTGCAAACTCAACACCTGTTTCTTCCAATACCTCCCGTACAACAGCTTGTTCTGATGTTTCATTAAATTGAACTTTACCCCCAACAGAATAAAAGCACTTCAGTTCATCATGTTTCACCATCAGCAAACGGCCCTTATCAATAATAATTGCACCAACTCTAAACGTAAATCTGCCAGCTTCACTTCGGAAGGTTAGATCCTGTTGTTTCATTCGATCATCTCCTGTAAGATATCAGAGTGTATTTGAATAGGCTGAGCATAGGGGAAAGCATCTGGAGAATCACCAGATGAATTTGAAATTATGGCCACACTACCCGCTTAAAAGTGGGTAGCTCTATTATATCTCGAAAGGTAATAAAAATGTAATAAAAATGAGTAACATTTTAGGGAAAACATCCCCAACTTTTGATACATTTGGACCAAAAACAGGTAAACATGAAGATATTCAGATCTTACAAGTTCAAATTAGGGCTGTGGGAGAGAATGGCAAGACTATGAGAATTACTTATGACACTAAGCTAAAGAGATATAGCTATACGGAATACTAATAAAATAACTGCCTGGGCTGTGGGGGAAGTTTTGAATAAAATTAGTGGGCCACCTTAATTGGTGGCTCTTTTTTTTGGTTCATCATCTAAATACCAATAAGAATTAAATCCGGACAATTGAGTCATAGCCCCGTTTGGCACCTGCATTATAGTGTTGTACACATTCATATAGTCTCCACAGCCAAATAAAAGGCTTGATGATGAAAAGCTAATTAATATCTCTGAAATGCTTTGATTAAGAGGTAGCACTACCCATAACGTTAATGGGAAAATCCCAAAAACAATATTAGGCAGCAGGCTTGAAAAAATAAATCTACTCTTTGACATTGGGTACGTGGAGTACACTAAAGCAAGTAGTTGCTCAGGCTTATAATAACAAAGAACTTCCGCATCTTTTGGATATACTATCGCGTGTAAGAACTCATGTGGCAATATCATTAAAAAAGCTAGTAAGAAACCCACTGCATAGTTTTTAAAGCTAGGAAATGAAAAGCCTGGGTATAACCTGCTTCTTAGAAATACGGCAAGCCCTATCAATAAAACTGCTGGTATCATGAAAAGGCTGATTCTCAATGTGAGTTCTTTGAAGTCATTTGGTTCTTTATACTTCACTGCATGTGCCGGCAACTCCCCTTTGGGCAGCTCCTTAATATCTTTAATCCTACCCTTCCAAATGAATTTCATATATTTCTCCTTGAGTTATATTTTGGTTTACTTTTATTGATTATAACATAGGCATGGACTACCAAAGTAATGGACCTTTGCTTTTTTTAATAGTAGAACTCATTGAGTAGCTTTAACTAGGGATTCTTTTTATTCTTATTTAAAGGAAATTAAACTATAATCTAGAATTAAAGCCAACAGAATAAAATAAAAGGAGAATTGTAATGAATAAAAAACTGGTGAAGAATTTTGTTTTTGTTGGTTTAATTGCTTTAATTGTCTGCGCTAATATGCTAACTGCTATTGCTACTGAGACTTATACTTGGGAACAGAAGGCTAGTATGAGAACTGCAAGATACCGTCATTGCTTAGTAGCTACAAATGATAGTTTATATGCAATTGGGGGTGCAAATCCCACTTTTGTCATAACCAACTCAGTTGAAAAATATGATCCCAACACCAATGCATGGGAAACTGTTGCAGATATGCTCATTCCAAGAATGTATTTTGGAGCCACGTTTTATGATGGGAAGATATATATTTTTGGTGGAGGTACAAGTGATGGCCGTACTAACAAAGCAGAATCGTATGATATTTCAACAAATATCTGGTCATCAATACCTGCAATGCCTCGTATAAGGACAAATTTAAAGAGTGTAGTTGTGAATGATAAGATCTATATATTGGGCGGAGAAGATGGAACGGGTACAAATTTGAGTGAGGTTGATGTTTACAATCCCAGTTCTGATACTTGGGAAACAGTTACTAACTTGCCTAATGCGAGAAACCAGGGTCTATTTGAAGCTATTGGCAATAAGATATATGCTTTTGGTGGTCTAACTGATGGTACATATAATAAAATAGTAGACGTCTATGACACTGAAACAGGAACATGGTCGATAGCAGGAAGCATGTTAAATACAAAACACTATGAATACCACCATTCAGCGGTTGTAAATGGGAAAATATATTCTATGTTTGATGATGATGCAGGAATAGGTACTGAAGTATATGATCCTAGCACAGATGAGTGGAGCTTAGTAGAAAATTTCTATGTCAATCAGTATAATAATACAGCGAGTGCAGTCCTTACTAATAAAATATTTATTTGTGGTGGAAGATATTTAAGTGCTGATTTCAAAAAAGACTTATTTGAAATAACAATTTCTCATGCTCTCCCACTATCCCCCACCAACCTAACAGCAACCCCAGGCGATGCCCAGGTACTACTAAACTGGGACTTAGTAACAGATGCAGACAGCTACACCGTAAAAAGAGCCACTACTGCAGGTGGGCCTTACACAGTTATTGCAGAAAACATAACCGAAACTTCTTATCTTGACACAACTATAGTAAACGGAACTACCTACTACTATGTTGTGACAGCTGTAAATACCTCAGGAGAAAGCAATCCGTCAAATGAGGCTTCTGCAACCCCTATCGCTCCAATAGTAAATAGAGCATTACTTAATATAACAATGCAAGATAGTTTGATAAAGGAATATGACCTGTCAATGAACCAGGTAAACAGCTTCATTGACTGGTATAACAGTAGTACTGGCAGTGAGCTGTATACAGTAGAAAAGTTCGCTAATATTGGACCGTTTTTGAGCAGAAAGGACTATTTGGTTAAAGGTAAGATTGTTTGCTTTGAGGTTATGGAGTATATAAATTAATTAGTAGATAGATGATAGAGAGTCGCTTTCGGGCGGCTCTTTTTGTTTTATAATAAGGTAGAGAGGGGTAAGGCGTAATGGATAGGTTGTTTAAGATTAATGTTGTAAGATCTAATGTTTGCAAAATGTTTGCAAACCGGTGTAATACTGCAAACACTAATCCAGATAATAAAATAACTACAACCAATAAACGTTGTAGTTACAATAATAATCCTATGGTGCGAGTGAAGGGACTTGAACCCCCACGCCTTGCGGCACTAGATCCTAAGTCTAGCGCGTCTGCCAATTTCGCCACACTCGCAGATAAAAACATAATGGCTGGGGCTATAGGATTTGAACCTATGAGTGCCGGAGTCAAAGTCCGGTGCCTTAACCAACTTGGCTAAGCCCCAGCATAATGGTGGAGAGAGCTGGATTCGAACCAGCGTAGGCGTTCGCCAACGGATTTACAGTCCGCCCCCTTTAGCCACTCGGGCACCTCTCCAGATGGAGCCAGTGATGGGACTCGAACCCGCAACCTGCCGATTACAAGTCGGCTGCTCTTCCAATTGAGCTACACTGGCATATTAATAATGGTGGGCCCACCTGGATTCGAACCAGGAACCGTTCGGTTATGAGCCGAATGCTCTACCCTTGAGCTACAGGCCCTAAATGGTGACCCCAGCGGGATTCGAACCCGCGTCTACAGCGTGAAAGGCTGTTGTGTTAACCACTTCACTATGGGGCCATCGTAATACTGGTCGGGGCACCAGGATTTGAACCTGGGGCCTCCTGCTCCCAAGGCAGGCGCGCTACCAAGCTGCGCTATACCCCGTTGCCAGCGAAAGTAATTATACAACAGTAATTAAATGAGGTCAACTGTTTTAGGGAAATTATTTTGTTCGGCATATTAAAACACGATTCCAGCTAATTTGTCGAATTGTAACGATAGTTATAAATTGCTGTTATATCTTATTAATAGTAATATAAATTTATAAGACAACATCAGCGGAGGTGTTAAATTGGCAGTTAAGATAAAAAATTATTATAGTATTGATAATAATTCGGTGGACAAGGATTTAATATTAAAAGCACAAAATGGCTGTGAAGAATCAAAGGAGGTTTTGTTGAGAAAGTATAAACCTTTGGTGAAATTAAAGGCTCAACCTTACTTTATTATGGGTGGGGATTATGAGGATTTAGTTCAAGAAGGCTTAATTGGCTTATACAAAGCGATTAGGGATTATCGGTTAAAAAAGCAAATACCCTTCCGGTCATTTGCAGAGTTATGTATTACCAGACAGATTATAACTGCAATAAAAACTGCCAATCGACAGAAGCACCTGCCTCTCAATTACTATATCTCTCTCCATAAGCCGATCTACAGCATCGATGAATCGGACAGGACGTGGATGGACGTTATCGAGAACAATAATTACAATAATCCGGAAGAGCTGATTGCCAATCAGGATGAGTTAAACAGTATTATGCAAACCATGCACAGAATTCTAAGTGATTTTGAGTTTAAGGTTTTTGACCTTTACATTAACAAATCTTCTTATCGGGAAATAGCCAGTATCCTGAAGACGACAACCAAGGCGGTAGACAATGCCCTGTGCCGGGTCAAACGAAAGATTAACCTCTACATAACAGCATAGCAATGCAGCATTCCGGTACCAAACTCATCACTTATAAAGCTTTCAGATTGATGACGTCGTCATAATTTGAGGGTTTTTTATTGTACAGCACAGTTGTACCTGTTCAGTCATCTTTACAGTCTCTTTTATTAGTCATTCAAATCATTTCATAGTATAATATGAGGGGTGAGGGGAGCGATTATGGTGAGAAAATTTACTTTTACTTTAACTGTTGCGGAATCGAAGAGGCTGATCGCCCAAGGCGTTATGCAGCTGCCCAGCGTGAAAAAGGCACTGCAGGACAATTATCTCATACTGGCACACGGAACTGGCAATGCCTATATTTATGAAGAGCTAACTGGCAAAACAATAGACAAATGCAGCTATGCAGCCGGCATTACCACCAATGGAGTTGCCTGCGTAACATCAAGTGCAACCCGGATGCCAGCTTTAGTCTTGCATCAGGGAAAAACACATAACAGATCATGGCAGGATGTTTTGGCGGATTTTACCGCTGAAGACATCTTCATTAAAGGGGCAAACTGTTTTGATCTAGAGGGCAACATTGGAATACTGCTGGGAGGTAAAGGCGGAGGAACAATTGGCAAAGCCTATGGTACGCTGAAGCAGGTTGGCAGCACCATGCTGGTACCTGTCGGTTTGGAAAAACTGATACCATCAGTAGTGAATGCAGCAAAGAACATGGGGCAGACATCGATAGATGCCAGTATTGGGCTAAAATGTGGTTTATTCATGATTAGTGATGCCCTGATTTTTACTGAGGTTGAGGCCCTGCAAACGTTGTTTGAGATAGAGGCCATTCCGATAGCGGCAGGGGGAGTTGATGATTGCAATGGTTCAATATCCTTACTGGTAAAGGGTAATGACCAAGCTATTGACGATTGCCATAGATATATTAAGAGCATTAAAGGAGAACCAAAGTTAAATGGAACTAAAAGGCCCTGCATCAAATGCCAAAACCAGTGTAGTTCTGTCAAAAAAGAATAAATGCATATCTAAGTCAGGATCTTTTACTTTAATATTACTTATTTTAACCAGTATTGTGGCCAGCGTTTATTGGCAAACTCCGATTCATTCTGCTATTTTTATTTCATTAATTGTTGCCTGCGGTTTTGGCCTGGCCTATCAGTTTAGCTGGTCTGAGCTGCGGGAAATGATCTTTTGTGGAATCAGCGAATCACTTTTTCTACTGGCTCTAATGCCTTTAATTGGAGTGGTTATCGGGCAGTGGATTATTGGCGGGGTCGTACCCAGTATGGTTTATTACGGAGTTAAGTTACTGACTCCCCAAACATTTTTTATCTTTGCACCTATATTTACTGCTTTGGTAGCTATGTCAATTGGCACTTCCTGGGGGACAGCGAGTACCATTGGTCTGGCGATGATGAGCATTGGAGCAGCCATGGGGGTTAATAAAGAGGTGTTGGCGGCTACCATTGTCGGAGCGCTGTTTTGTGGTGAAATACTTTCTCCACTGGCCGGTAGTACCAATTTAACTATCTCTTTGATGAGAGTAAAGTACACAGAACATATCAAAACTATCAGAGTACCGGTCCTGATTACCTTTGGCTTAAGCCTGCTTTACAGTTTCTGGTGGTTTAAAGGGGAGAGTTTTAGCTCATCTCCCCACCTGATAACAGAGGTGCTGACAGCCATTCAGCAAAATTATAATGTCAGTCCGGCTCTGCTGCTGATACCGGCAATAGTAATCTTTCTTTCCTGGAGAGGTGTAAAGATTATACCTGTTTTAACTATCGGAACAGTGTTGAGTATGGTTTCAGCGGTACTGTTCCAAAATGTAGCCATAAAAACAGTGCTGGAAACAATTTATAATGGCCCTCCCAGCCTCAATTCGCACTATATAATCAATGGATTAGTGCAAAATGGGGGAATAATGCGGATGATGTCCATCAGCAGTTTGCTGTTTTTATCATTGGGCCTGGCTGGACTGCTGGAAAATATGGGGGTTTTAGATGCGGTAATGTCTTCTTTATTACCTTCGCTGAAAAAAAGGCCGATTAAATTGTTATTTTTCACCTTAATAATCGGTATTTTTTTGTCAATGGTTGCCGGCAGTCAGTCTTTAGCAATTATGCTGCTGATTAAACTGATATCACCAATATTTCATAGTGGTATTGGCGGCAAGTGGGGAAGTGCCACAGTTATGGCCAGTGCGGCAGTAATTCCACCATTGATACCCTGGAATATAAATGGTTTATTTCTGACGAACTTGTTAGGGGTGGCCACAGTAGCTTATTTCAGGCATAGCGTATTCTGTTTGGCTTTGCCGTTTAGTGTTATCTGCTGGTACTTGATAACCTGCCGGGTTGACAGGCCTGCCGTAATTGCCAAATAATAATGGGGTACCCGGTTACAATGCTTTGATGACCAAGCTGTTGATCAATTAATAGGGGATTTAGAGATGTATAAAGATATAAAGCTAAATGGAATATGGAAAGCCTGGCCCTCGAAACGAGGACCACTGCCTCGTGATTTTTATTCTCAGCCTGAGAAAACTGCTGATTGGTTCGATATCAGAGTGCCTGGCAATTGGCAGACGCAGGGTAACTTTGGTGATGATGAAAACATAGTTTATTATTTTACTACCTTTAGAACTCCTCCGATAGCAGAGGGGCAAAATTTGCTGTTGGAGTTGAGCAGGGTTTTTAACAGCACAGAAATCTGGATTAATGGCCGTTCTGTTAAAAAAAGCAGAGACTACTATGTAAAATCTAAAACCAATATCACAAAACATTTATCCGAATCAGAGAATAATATGTTTGTTAAGGTTTCCTGGCCATCAAAAAAAGACATTGCTCAGCATGAAATGCTGGGAGTTTATGGTGAATGGGAGTATGAAAAAGAGGATATGTCACCCGGAGGTATTTGCGGCGATGTAGTTTTGCGGGTGGTTAATGAGATCTATATTAATGATATGGTTATATCGTACGAGTTTAAAGAGCTGAATTGGGTTGAGATTAATCTGCGTCTGAACATAAATAGTAAAAAGGATGCCGATATAATCTGCGACTGGCAAATAACACCTGAAAATTGCCAGGGGACAGAAGTAAAGGGCAGTGCCCCCCGGAGTATTGGTCGGGGAAACAGCTATCTCAAGCTGTCAATCAGTGTTCATAACCCACTGCTGTGGTATCCCTGGGAGCAGGGCGATCCCAATCTGTACCGGATAACAATTGATATAACCGAGAGTGACCAGCTTCGAGACAGAAAAAGCCAAACAATCGGGTTCAGGAAGATTGAGGAGCGTAATGGCAGCATTATAATTAATGACAAGCGGCAATTTTTAAGGGGGATTATTTATCTGCCAACTTTTATTCACTCTGAAGCCGTAAACAGAGATGTTTTGGAGAAGGATATCCAGCTGATATTGGATGCCGGGATTAACACTATTCGACTGTTCCATCATATTCCGACCCAGGAATTGTACGATATTTGTAATGAAAACGGCCTGTTATTATGGCAGGATATACCGTTCAATTTCTCTACAGATTCTAAAACACAAAACTACATTTTAAGGAGAACGGTGTATCTCCACAATAGCCTGCATCATAACCCATCGTTAATAATCTGGGGTAAGCCTTCAAAAGTAGATACCAAATATCTTTTTAAAGAAAAACGCCGGCTTCGTGGCGTTAGTAAAGTAAAAAAAATATCCCGTACCCTAAAAAAACTGGATAATAACCGACTTATCATTGAGAATATTAAATATTACAATATTTTTAAAATGATTAACTCCAAATTTAATTATTCAACACAGGTAGATAAATTTAAGATTGCCCTCGAACGAATTACAGTAACCAAAGGAAAGCTGAAAATTATCTCAAATTATGGATTTCCATCATTTCCAGAGATAGCTACCATGGTTGAGGTTGCTGCTGAAATCAATAATAAAAGTAAAACCAGCTGGATTCATTTGCCCGATGAGAATAATATCTATTATCAAAGGATTGAACAGCAGCTTCCTTTAGATGATTTTGAAAGAGCCCCGACGTTTTATATGGCCACCCAGAATTTTCAGGCCCGTCTGCTCAGGTATTATCATGAGCTTTGCCGCAGGTATAAGTATAAACCGTTTGGAGGATGTTTTATGTATTTCTTTGCTGACAACTGTCTGATAGTATCGGACAGCATAGTTGATTATTATCGGCGAACCAAGCAGGGATACACCGCTACCAAGCGTTCTTTGCAGCCGATCTGTGTTTTGATGGACTGGCCGGAAGAATCATATATTGACGGGGATATAATAAAGCTGAATATTTACGTCATCAATGATACCCATAATGCCTTTCCATCCTCGGTATTAAAATGGAAAATTATTAATTCTGAATCCGAAGTTTTTTGTGAGGACCGCAAAATAGTCGATATGTTTGGTGATGACAGCTTAACAGTGGAGACACTTAGAATTGAAGTTACCCCAGAATTTGTACCAGGCAATTACCGTGTTCAACTGGAACTGGAGCTTCCTACCCAGGAATGTCTGGGCAACAGTTATCAGTTGAAAATATTAGAATAATGGCAGGAAAAATTATGTTTGTGGCGAAAGTCACTCTAGTAGAATAAAAGGAGTTGATTAAAATGCTTAAGTACAATCGCGAGAAATTGGTTATGATCAGCGTTCAGGGTCAGGTTTCTTACCCAAAGAAGGGACGAAATCCATATCGAATTGATACAAGAACCGGCGTATCCAAAGTTTTGCCTGGCACCGGTGGTATTACATACAATAAAAAAATTGGCGACAAATGTACCGGAATGCAGGGAGATCATGTTGAGCCCGGTGTTTCCATGAAGCTTAAGGACGAAATGCAGAACGGTGGATTAAATGTTTTAGCCTGTGTTGGTAATACAGCTAAAGTCATTTCTGGCGAGGCTAAAGGTGATTTGGGATTTGTAACAGGTAAACATGGCGGTATTGAACATGTAATGGTTTACTTCCCTGAAGAAACCCTCGATAAAATGGCAATCGAAGATAAAATACTGGTGAAGAGCTTTGGAACTGGTATGGAGATAGAAGGATATGAAGATATTAAGGTCATGAATCTGGACCCTGATTTATTTGAAAAAATGGGGATTGTCGAAGCCGGTGATGGGGTGCTGGAGGTACCTGTAGTAACTGAAGTCCCAGCTTATCTGATGGGTTCCGGTATCGGAGCATCTAACGCCTATCGAGGAGACTATGATATCATGACTGCTGATCCAACAGCCTACCAGGAGTTTGGCCTGGATAATTTGCGATTCGGCGATATCGTGCTCTTGAGAGATTGCGATAATACTTATGGCAGAGGGTATTTAAAAGGTGCTGTATCAATTGGTGTTGTGGTTCACAGTGACTGTATTTTAACAGGCCATGGCCCCGGGATTACCACGCTGTTGACCTGTAAGGAGACTAAGCTACGAGGTATTAAATGCGAAACAGCTAACATTGCCAACTACCTCGGCGTTAAATAATAAACCTGCTGACGGTTTAACTGGGGGCTATTCCATGAGTGAACTGGATAAAGAGATTGAGGAACTGAAGGATAATCATGTTATTGAAAAGTTAAAACTTTTGCAATATATTGATGACAACACTGATGAAGATATTGAGCCGGCAGTTGAGTGCTTTGTCAAAGAGGATATGATGAAGACCTGGAAATCAATTGCAAACAATGCTCAAGATAAATCAATGGACACGCTGGTAAAAATCCTTTGGGAAACGATGTGCAGAGGCGCTGGTTTTGAATTCGAGGTAGAAAAAAGTGACAATGGGATTCAGATTAAATGCAGCTACTGTCCCTATGTTGATCTGGCTAAAAAGGCTGGCAGTCTTAAAATGGGGTATCGGGTCTACTGTGCTTCTGATGATTACATTGTTGCCGGATTTAATGATAAAATCGGGTTTAAAAGAACCAAGACCTTGATGGAAGGTCACGATTGCTGCGATCACTTCTATTATTTAAAATAGATTTTTGGGGCTCACTTAATTTATTGAGGAGTCCCCAGTTTTATCTTGAGCATAATTATCCCTTCTCCAACCTTTGGCGCACTTTATCAGTGTTTCATGGTTTTAAAAGATTCCCCTTAGCATTTCATTATAAAGATTTCGCAAAGCAATTTAATTTTAGTTAGGATTGTTTTAATAGGGTAGTTAATAAGCTATAATATATACTTAGTAAACAGTAGAGGGGTCAGAAGATGATTAAGCTCATAAAGAATGTAAAGGTATATGCCCCCCAATACCTAGGGGTGAAGGATATTTTAGTCTGTGATCGGAGGATTGCGGCAATTGATGAGAATGTTAACCTGAGTTCACTAAAGCATAAGGAAATAATAGATGGTACTAATCTGATAGCTATGCCTGGCTTCATTGACGGCCACGTCCATATGATTGGCGGCGGTGGAGAGGGGGGCCCAGTGACCCGAACTCCAGAGTTAATGCTCAGTAAAGTTACCAGTGCCGGAGTCACTACGCTTGTTGGTTGTCTGGGAACTGACGGTACAACCCGGCATATGAGCTCCTTGCTGGCCAAGGCTGTGGCTTTAGAGGCTGAAGGGGTGACGACCTTTATTTATACTGGATCTTATCAGGTGCCTACCCCGACAATTACTGGAAGCGTGAAAGACGATTTAATTCTGATTGACAAGGTTATCGGGGTTGGAGAGATAGCTATTTCAGACCACAGATCTTCACAGCCCACTTATCAGGAGCTGAAAAAGCTGGCGGCAGAGACCAGAGTTGGGGGCATGCTGGGCGGCAAACCAGGCCTGGTTCATCTCCATGTCGGTAGTGAAAAAAGTGGCATAGATTATATATTTAAAATTATTGAAGAAACAGATATACCGGTTACTCAATTTTTACCAACCCATATGGGCAGAACTCAACACTTGCTGGATCAGGGTTTAGCACTGGTTAAACTGGGGGGCAGAATTGATCTGACCGCCGGTTCCAAAGCCATAGACCAGGTTGTTTATTTGTTGAAAAATGGAGCACCAGTTACCGGTCTGACAATTAGCTCTGACGGCAATGGAAGCCTGCCCAAGTTTGATGAAAAAGGCAATCTGATTGGTCTGCGAGCAGCAGAGATGAAGATGGTATACCGGGTGTGGAAGGACTTAATTGTCGAGCATCAGGTGGACATCAGTGATGCGCTACAGTTGGTGAGCACCAATGTAGCCCGTAACCTGAAACTTGAGGGAATAAAAGGTGAACTGTCACCTGGAGCGGATGCTGATATTGTGTTAATGACAGAAGACCTGGTTATTGAAAAGCTGTTTGCACGAGGAAGAATGATGATTAATGATGGCAGACCAACTGTGCTGGGTACATTCGAATAAAGGGAAGTTGATGCAGATGATTTCTAGAAAGAAAATAATAAGGATTCTTTTAGTAGTAGTAGTTTTTTCAGCTGGTGTTTTGTCGGGGATTCAGTATAATAAGCGGAGCTACCAAAACGACATATTAAACACTACCAGTTTAGATGTCAGAAAACTCGCTACTATTTACGAACAGGTTCTAGACCTGCATGTCGCTGAAGATATCAAGCAGGATGACATGGAAGTGAATGCAATTAAAGGAATGTTAAAGGAAGTGGATGGCGGATTGACCCGCTATCAGACTGCTAAAGAATACGAGGCCAGTCAACGCACCAGCATTAGAGGTGATTATGCCGGTATTGGAGTGGTGATATCTACTAATGACGGGGTAATGACTATCGTTGCGCCTTATAAAAATACCCCTGCTGAACGAGCCGGTTTAAAAACCGGGGATATAATAACCGGAGTAAACGGGGAGTCGATCGAGGGGTGGAGCATTGGTGATGTCGGTGATACAGTTCGAGGTCCGATCGGAACTGACGTTACCCTGACTATCAAGCCAGCTGATGGCGGCGATATCTATGACGTTACCCTGACGCGGGCCACGATTGAGGTTCCGGTCGTCAATCAGCAAATGGTGGGGCCAAACCAGGATATAAGCCATGTCAGCCTGTACATTTTTAATAACCATTCGGTAGAGCAGCTGCAGGCAGCTGTTGAAGACAGTCTCCAGCAGGGAGCTGAATATTTAATACTTGATTTAAGGGGTAATCCGGGCGGCAATCTAACTGCCTGCCTGGGGGTTGCTGATTTATTTCTACCTGCTGATAAAACTATCTTTGTGACCAGAGATCGTATAAATCAGCAGTTTATCTACCAGACCAAGAAGGATTCTCATTATGATATTCCGATTCTCGTTTTAATAAACAAAGGATCAGCTTCGGCTTCGGAGGTGATTACCGGTACCTTGATGGATAATAACAGAGCTACCTCAATGGGAACGAACAGTTTTGGTAAAGCATCGATGCAGTCCGGCTATGATTTGCCAGACGGCGATTTTTTATGGATAACTACTAACACTTATTTGACCCCAAATGGTGATGATATCGACAAGGTTGGAATTAAGCCCGATATTGAACTTCCGGAAGAACTGTTAATGGAGGCTCGAGATAATATTGATCAGGATATAATCCTCGATTATGCGGTTAACTGGATAGGGCAGCAGAGATAGTGAGTGCCTGGTTAGTATGAATATTCTGGTCTCAATGAACAGCTTCAAGGGCTGTTTATCTGCCTTAGCAGCCTCAGGCATAGTCGCCAACGAATTACAAAAACTGAATGGGGTGCATAATGTTGACCTGATGCCGCTGGTTGACGGGGGCACCGGCAGCTTAGAAGCCTGGGCTCATTTAATGCACCTGGACTGTACCTATATCGACACGGTAGACCCGGCTGGTTATCGGCTTAGAGCCCCAATTTTAGTGCAGGATCAGACAGCTTATATTGAAATGGCTTCATCTTCCGGCCTTCATTTGAACCGGGGTTCGGTTGATATACTGCAAAAAAATACTTATGGAACAGGGCTCTTAATTAGAAGGGCAATTGAGTTGGGTTGTCAAACTATCTATGTCGGCCTGGGAGGGAGCGCGACCCATGATTTGGGAACCGGAATCCTGCAGGCCTTAGGGGTGAAATTTCACAGTGCTTCTGGCCAGGAACTGACCACTCCGCGAGAATTATTACAGCTCGATCATATCAATGATGAGGCGCTAAGGAATGTCAATGACAGAGTGAGATTGTACCTGCTCTGTGACGTCAATAGCCCTTTAACAGGGCCATTGGGGGCGGCAGCAGTCTTTGCACCCCAAAAAGGCGCTGTCAATGACACAATCATCAGTGAATGCGAACGGTTGAGCCAGGTTTTCGTCAACTATTTTGCAGATCTGGGAATAACTATTGGCGACAAACCTGGTGACGGAGCAGCGGGAGGCATTCCAGCTTTGCTGAGAACGATGTTAAATGCTCAGACTCTGTCAGGGGTAGCTTTCACAGCCTCGCTGGTTAACCTGGCAGATAATATTGAAAACTATGACTTGATTATTTCAGGTGAAGGGCAATTCGACGAGCAATCTTTTTATGGTAAAGGACCGGGCTATCTGATTGAGCTGTGCAGTGACAGAGTGCCTGTTATTATTCTGACCGGCAGCTACAAACATATCGTCAGCAGCTATGACAATTTATCAATCTTTTCAATTATTCCTCACCCGGCATCTTTAGCAGAGGCCTTAAACCAGGCCGAGGGTTGGTTGGCAGATACAGCCAGAAACGCTGTTAAGCTGTTTATCAATGGTTATAAAAAACGATGTCCGACAAGCAATACTGGCTTAAAGCCAATGTAAATATAAAAAAACTGCAGTTACAAACTGCAGTTGCATGATATGGCAGGGGCGGCAGGACTTGAACCCGCAACCAATGGTTTTGGAGACCACTACTCTACCAGTTGAGCTACACCCCTATGAAGACTTTATATATAATATCAGATGGGAAGAAAAGATGTCAAGATATTAATCACAGGGAGTTGAAAATATGAGCAGAAAGATTCTTAAAATAGGGGTTTTGACAAGTGGCGGTGATGCCCCGGGTATGAATGCTGCCATCAGAGCAGTAGTTAGAACTGCAACATATCATCAACTGGAGGTAATCGGCATCAGAAGAGGTTTTAAAGGGATTCTTGAGCAAGACTTTATCTCGCTGAAACCCCGGGATGTGGGCAATATCATCCAACGTGGCGGTACCATGCTGCTCACCGCCAGAAGTGAAGATTTTAAGACCCCCAAGGGGTTGAAACAGGCAGTCTGCAATCTGGAATCAGCGGGGATTGACGCTGTCATTGTTATCGGGGGAGATGGGTCAATGCATGGAGCTGCGGCCCTGGAAGCGAGGTCGATAAGGGCTGTTGGCATACCGGCTACGATTGACAATGATATTCAAGGTACTGAGATCTGCCTGGGAGTTGACACCTGTCTTAATACCATAATCAATGCTGTAGATAAGCTGAGGGATACTGCTCTCAGCCACGAACGGATATTTGTCATCGAAGTGATGGGGAATGGTTCTGGATACCTGGCTATTGAGGGTGCCATAGCTGCAGGTGCTGAATCAGTTATCATTCCGGAAATGAAATGGAGTATTGCAGATATCGGCAACAGGGTAGCCAGAGGCTATCAAAAAGGCAAGAAAAGTCACATTATTTTAGTTTCAGAAGGTGCTGCCAAAGCCGACGATGTTGCCAAAGCGATTATTAAAGAGACCGGCATGGAAGTGAGAATAACCGTTTTAGGGCATGTCCAACGCGGTGGTTCACCGACTGTCAGAGACCGAAACCTGGGTACCAGATTTGGCTATGAAGCCGTAAACTGTTTAGTTAAAAATGATACCGGTAATATGGTCGGTATACTTAATAACAGACTCAGCTATTCACCCCTCTCCGAGATAACCACGTCAAGTCAAATCGATAAGAAAATGTATCAGGCAATTCAGAATATCCTGTCTGTTTAAGAGTGGGTTAGGAGCTTGCTTTCAGCAAGCGTTTGGCGATTGTAGGGCAATGGTCTGGCAGTTGGTTGGCAATTGTTTTTCTCACACTAGCTGAAAGATTGTTGTTGCCTTGATTGCGGCTGATGTAGGGAAGAAAAGGGTAGTGGTAAAATGGAATATAGACTGGCAGACATGAATGATGCTGACAGGCTCGCTGAATTGAGATGGCAGCACAAAGCCGAAGAGTCGGATTTAGACGTTGAGGACAGAGAGGAGTTTATCAAGTTTTGCTCGGACTACTTAAGGACAAGGCTTCAGCAAGATGATGGCTTTCATTGTTGGGTGGCAGTGGAAAACAGGTTGATTGTCTCTCACATTTACATTGTTACAGTAAAGAAAGTACCTAAGCCAGAAAAATATGGAGGCGTATGGGGTTATACAACTGCCGTTTATACTACACCTGAATACCGAAATCAAGGTGTTGGAACCATGCTTATGAAGAATACAAAACAGTGGTGCAAAAAACAAAACTTTGA
>JANQLZ010000068.1 GCA_028280325.1 Bacillota bacterium | reverse complement strand
TTGATTAGCTATTATAAACAGTACAAGACCGGTGACAAAAAAGCCCAGTGACGCCATTAACACGTAGCTTATACTCTGATTATCAACTATTATTTCTTTGAATCCCTGGATCATGGCATAGGTGGGAATATACCTGACCCATACCGGCTCCCAGCTGGCAATATAGTATGAAATACTGGGGATGCTCAGACCCATCATTAATGTGAACAAAGCGCCGAAGGACTGCATTATATTGTGATAAAAACTGGCCAGCAACAGCCCTAAGGAAGATCCGAAAAAACCTGTGGTCAGCAAGAACAAAATCAGCAATGGGTAGTTGAGCTGCAGCCCCATTATAGGTATCACGATAATCAAAGATGAGATGATAGTTGTCAACAACAACACCCCAACCTTACTCAATAAATACTGCCATACTGCGGCTGCTGTCACGGCATAGGCTTTAATGACTCCTTCCTGTTTATCTAAAAAGATATAGGCGGCGATGACAAAAAACCCCATTAAACTGCCATTCAGCACCAGTAGCGGCGGGATGGCATTTTCTCGATCGTTTAACGGAGTAAACCCGGTCAACAGCGGCCGAACATCTTGCTGATCCATTTCACCTTTCAGTACTTCAGCATCCTTGATGTGAATGATCTGTAAGGTATTTTTAAAGCGATCGGATTCATATCCCTGTACATAATACCTGTAAAAGATACCCTGGTCGTTAGTAGTAATTACCACCCCGAGTTTCCTCTTGTCTTCTGCCAGCTGCTTAACTTCTGCTTCTGTTTCCAGAATATAAACCTTTTTATCTTCTTCTTCAATCAATTCGGCCTGATAAAGCTGTCTATTGCTCTTTATCTCAACCATTGCTGATTTACCATCTAAATCATCTTCCAGCAGTATGCCTCGAATATGTTCTTCGTAGGCTGCGGGAACATCAAAAGCGATGTATTCAGTACGATCGGTAGCAAAGTTCTCGGGCACCGCAAACAGCAATACTGCGAGAATGATAATCGCCGTTATAAATTCAATGTAAAAGTAGAAACTTTGGGAGGCCAGTTTAAGTTCTTTTTTAAAACTATGCCATAGTTTCATCTTAAACGAGCTCCCTTCCGGTTACCTTAATAAAGATTTCTTCCAAGGTTGCCTCTTTAGTGTGCATCGTTTGAATCGGGTAATTGCCGATTACCTCCTGCAGCAGTACTCTATCGTTATAGTCCACAGTAGAAAAACTTTGCTTTACAGTCTTGTCTTCTTTGATGTATTCAACATCTACCAGTTTTTCGCCGTACTGCAGCTTTAAGTTTTTTGGGGAATCAATCAGCACCAGCTCTCCGTCGACTATAAACCCGACTCTGTCACACAATTCATCGGCGATATGCATATTATGGGTGGTCAAAAAAATTGTGACCCCTTTTTCATTCAGCTCTCGAATAATATTTTTAATCTCCGAGGCAATGGCCGGGTCTAAACCTGTTGTTGGTTCGTCTAAAAACCACAGCTCCGGATTATTAATCATGGATCTGGCAAAGGTTAAGCGATGCTTCATACCTTTAGAAAACTCGCCGGCTTTAACATTCTCCTTATTGTCCAGCCCAACCATTTTAAGCAGCTTAGCTGGCTCCTGGGTCGGCACATCAAATAGTTTGCGGTAAAATTCCAAATTCTCTTTAGCGGTCATTTTGCTATAAACATTGGATTGCTCAAATGACATGCCGATTTTATTAAACATCTTTCTTTGAATATGATTCATATCGTATCCTGCAACCTGAACCTGGCCCTTTTGCAGCTGAAGTAAACCTGCCAATACGCCCTGGGTAGTGGATTTACCAGCCCCTGAAGGCCCCAGAAAGCCAAATATCTCGCCTTTGGCAATATCAAAACTGACGTTTTTAACTGCATAATTCTGATCATTAGAGTATGAGTGATATAATCCTTTAACCTTGATCATTGTCATTACCTCCCGTTGGCTTTGCTATACCTTTTTTAATAAAATCAACAAACATATTGGCAATATCGATAATGTCTTCATCAAAACTGCCCATATTAACTTCTTTACCTTTAACAATATCGAAATAGTATTCTACTGTGGCCAGATTTATGGCTGAAATAATATAGCTGACAAACCTTAAATCTATGTCTGGCCTCAACTCCCCTTTAGCTATCGAATGCTTAAGCAGATTACTTAAATAGGTATATACTGCTTCCATGTTGGCATTGACTATTTCCTGATAAACCGGATGATGTTTGCTTTTTAAAACCTGATTAGCCATTTGGGCCACCCGGGGATTATCAGCGCTGAATTTTAATCCTAAGATATACATTTCCCTTAAAATAGTAAAAAAATCAGCGTCTTTAACTTTTAACAGATGTGGCGACACGTATTTTGCTTTATCCTGAGCCATCTTTGTCAACAAGTGTTTAAGCAGATCCTTTTTGTCTTCAAAATACTGATAAAAACTTCCTTTAGCAATATTGCAACTCTTTACTATTCGGTTAATACTGGCCTTGTCATAGCCATAGGTTACAAACTCATCTACAGCAACATCTTCAATTAACTTGCGTTTCGCCTCGGCCAAGTTAAAAAATGTTTCTTTAGGCATTATTTCTCCTTATTTCTACATACTTTTTGTGACCCCAGGGTCATATGACCTTTGAGTCATATTATATACCTCCACATTCTATATGTCAAGCCTGGTATCATGCTTCCTGAATACCCCAATTCCTGAGGTTGCGACCTGAAACGTAGGGGTCCCTGCTGTCAAGCTCTGTCAGCTATTTTTTGTAGTAATGATGTTACCAGGTATTAATATTTGAATATTATGGAACAAAATCATCTTTACCCAAGTCTAAACTGGGTCAGGAGTAACCTGACCCAGTTTTTATTATTCTACCAATATTTTCTAAACAGCAGTAAAGTTGATTTAGTTTAATGGCTTGCTTAACTTTAATGCCCAAAATATTCAGGAATTTTTTGGGCAATAAACATCGCTGCAATTTGATATACTGAAACGTGAAAGAATAATAAAGCATTAAAACATTTTCGAAGGAGATAGACAATGAAAAGATTTTTCGCTTGGTTAGTACTAGTGGTAGTAGTTCTCAACCCTGCATTATTAGCAGCTGCTGAATCAGCGACTGAGCAACATACCCTGCCTGTAATTAGCCAGGAACAAGCTATTAAATTAGCAGAAGCTGCAGTTAAAAAAGGCTGGGACTACACTATTGACCCTCAGCACCTGCCAGATATCGAATACAACACCCATCGATCTCAGCTGCTGAATGACAGCTATGATCTGTTCTGGAGCTACGATGAAAATGAGCTGATAACTGCCATACTAGCCACAGTTGATGTCGAAACCGGCTTAGTGAGAAGTGTTCATTTTAAACAATCCAATTTTAGTACTGATTTAGATAATAGTGAAATATTTAAAACTCTCAGTGATACTGAGGCTAAAGGGATTGCCACCAGCTTTGTAAAAAGAGTTTTTGCCAACAAACAGGAGGAGTTAGAGCTTGTTGCCAGCAATATATACTCGGTATTTACTGGGAATATCAGCCATGAACATGTATTTTACCGCAAGGTTAATGGGGCTTATGTCAATAACAATTACCTGGCTGTTAGTGTAGATAGTGACACAAAGGATGTGTCTGGCTACTACTGCAGATGGAATGATTTTGATTTTCAGTCTCCTAACGGGATTATCAGCAGCAACCAGGCTCTGCGCACTGTAAAAGACAAATTGTCACTTGGCCTTACATATCAGTTTTTCAACGAAATTTCAGCCCATATTGAGGATACGTATTTAATTGCCTATGATGCTTTTCCTGCCAACTGCTATGCACTCGATGCTTTTTCCGGGGATTTAATAGATCTCTATGGTGAAAATATCGATCCGACCAACGTTATTGATTTATCACCCGAACAGAGAACAGCTGTCGAAGCCAGTGTGATGGATTTAAAAGATCTGACAGACCCAATTTCAAAGGACAGAGCCCGAGAGTTAGTTGAGAAATATATCGAAGATATTTACGGTACCGGCTACACTATTGCCAGTCTTAGTTTAATAGAAGAAAGTGGTATAATCACCGGAATTCCTTTCATCTGGCATGCTGTTTTTGAAAAAATTGAACAAGAAGAAATAACAGCTGCCGGCCAGATTAAGCTCAATGCTTTAACGGAAAGGCTCTTGCTGGCTACTAATAATAGTACCACACCAATTGAAGAGGAGTCCGAACTTTCATTTGAGCAAGGCTACGGTAAAGCCATTGAGATTATAAAAAACTACTATGCAGATAAAATAAACGAGCTCGATACCAGTATTGCTAAGGGCAGCGGCGATTTCAATTATGTATTCACCAGAAAAATTAATGATGCCCACTACGCTTACAACGGGATTGCAGTCTCGCTTAACCCCAATAAAACTATTAAGCAAATAAACTATACCTGGGAAAAGGCCCGGTCCTTTGACGCGCCAAAAGTAATAAATGAAGCTATTGCCAAAAAGAACTATTACGTGGACTACAATCCAGAATTACATTATGTCATGATCAACACTGCAAAAGACAGCCAAAACCCGGTATATGAGCTAAAGCTGGTCTACTCCTTACCAGCAAACTATTACGATGGCAATGTTATTGATGCTGTTTCAGGCCAGCTGCTGGATCTGGACGGTGTCCCGGTAAAATCCCAGCCAGAGTTTGAAGCAGAGCATTTAGTAACCAAGTATGAGTTTCTGAATGCCTTATTAGAAGACAGTGGCAATTATCATGATCTGAACTTCTTCCTTGAATTAGGTTATCAAGAGCCAACCGAGATAAAGTTTACAGACCTAACTGAAACCAATCCTCATTACAATTTAGTTCAAAAAGCTCTGATGCTTGGCATAATTGAAAATACAGCGGCCGAGTTTAATGGTGATGAATACATTACTCGCGAGGAAATGGCTGAAATTCTGGTCAAGCGACTTGGATACAGTGAAGTAGCGCAGCTTCAGAATATCTATCGGGTGTTAGTAGCTGATCAACAGCAGATAACAACTGAGAAATACGGTTACGTAGCTTTAGCCTATGGTTACGGCATACTGCAAACTGAGAACACCAGGCTCAGACCGCAGGAGCATGTCACCAAACTTGATTTATATACAGCCTTAAACAATTTTTATCGGGTTTCAAATAAGGAATAAGAACTAGCAGCTTTTCATTCCACATCTGCAACAATTAAAAATATAAAAAGCAGCTCAAATGAGCTGCTTTTTATAATAAAACGAAAAACACCTTATTAACTTTAATTCCTACCCGTCCAGGGCCATCATCTGAACAATTTTTGAAGGAATTTCAATGCCTGATGTATAACAGAATGCGACAATCTGGCCAATGTGCATCTGCTCATGCCCGATCATTGCCGATATATGGCGGTGTATTATCCACTTTTCACCATGCCAATCTATGGTTTCAGTTCCCTCACAGGTATTGAGATAATTCTCCAGCTTCTGGTCTAAGGCATCCATGCTCTTGATCAGCCCTTCCTTTGACGTATCAGCTACTGGTTGCAGATTAAACTTGATTTTGCCTGAATCCAGCCCGTCGACATAACAACTCTGCACCTGCACCAATTCTGCACACTGCCTTCTGATACTGTTAAGATATTTCCTAGGAAATAATTTGTCGAGTTCTGTATCACTTAACAGGCTAATAAAACTCTTAATAATGGTTCTACCGTAATACCAGTCATCTAACTGTCCTTTTAATGCTTCAATCATTAATAACCCTCCTATAATTAGGACTTACTGAATGAATCGCTAGAATTCAATCAGTAACGAGCAGAGCTCATAAAATGGCTTAACTAAGACATTTTAACCGGAACTATCGGCGTCTGAAAAGTAAGCCCTAATTTAAACAGTTTCACTGGGATTATTATAAAGAACTCATTATGTCAGCTACCTGTCATAATTGACTTAAGCAATTCCAGATTATAAAACTATAATACTGCTTACATATTACATGAATTTAGTAAACAACCGGCAGTTTGATAGGGTGATCAGCAGCTCAGCTACTGTTCACTTATTCTCAGATTAACCTGAAAAACAGTTTTGTCATCAGCGCTAAGCACCACTATCCTTCCGCCATGAATATCTACAATACGCTTCACGATCGCCAAACCCAGTCCAGAGCTTCCTTTTCCAGGAGCATTAGTTTTAGCCTGATAATACCTCTCAAACAAAAATGGCAGATCGTCCTTTGAAATCGGATTACCGTAATTGATTACTTTTACCACAGCTTCACCCTCAGCTTTACTCAGCTCGATATCCAAATACTTGCCTTTTTTGCCATAGTTGATAGCATTGCTGATCAGGTTGTCAAAGACCCGTATCAGTAACATGGGGTCGGCATTGACAATTAGCTTATCATCGCTGAAAAACAGTCGGTATTCCATCCCTGCCTCTTTCAATGCCGGCATAAAGCCCATAATAACCTGTTCCAAAAGCTCTCCGATACTAATATTGGATTTTACAGTTGTAGAATCGACATTGTTTAACTTAGAGTATTCAAACAACTTGTCTATCAAGACCTTCAATTCCTTGCATTTTCTAAGAGCAATATCTACATATCTTGATAAATTTTTCTTTTTGCTGGTATCTGTCTTGCGAATAAGCTCTAAATAGCCTAATGTAGATGTTAAAGGTGTTCTCAAATCATGAGATATATTGGCGACTAAATCGTTTTTAGCTTTTTCCAGCTTTCTTTCCTCTTCTCGAGCATCTTTAAGCTTGCTGGCCATCAGATTAACTGTTTCAGCCATTGCTCCCAGCTCATCCGAGCCTTTTAAAGGAAGGTCGATTTCGAAATTGCCATGAGAAATAATTTCCAATTTAGAGGTTATCTCTTCCAGGTATCTTATTTTATTTTTAATTAGCATTACATAAAAAAACATCATTAGCATTACAAAAATAACAAAGAACAGCAGTACAAATGCTAAAATATGCTTATTAAAAAACATAGCTACTTCATAGTTTTCTGAGGCAATGATAAAAACAATTGCTAAAGCTATCATACATAAGCCTGCCAGGCCGGCCCCTCCAAAGACAGCCAACACCAGTTTTGTTCTTATTTTGGCATTCTTAATTCTCAATTTTATACCCTACTCCCCATACTGTTTCAATCAGTTTGGGCTCTTTCGGATTTTCCTCTATTTTTTCTCTCAACCGCCAGATGTGCACCATAACTGTGTTGTTCGACTCAAAGTATTTTTCTTTCCACACTCTTTCAAATATCTCTTCGGCACTAAAAACTGTATCAGGATTGCTGGCCAACAACAATAAAATCTCAAACTCCGTTGGAGTTAAATTGATTTTTCTATTGTAATGCCTGACCAAATGGTTTCTGGTGTCGATCACCAGGCCTTTGATACGAATAATATGCTTTTCAGATTGATTTCTATTCTGGGTGTTTAAGTATAAATAACGCCGGAGCTGGGACTTTACTCTGGCAACTAGTTCCATTGGATTAAATGGTTTAACCATGTAATCATCAGCTCCAATACCCAACCCCAGGATTTTATCAGTATCCTGCGATTTTGAGCTGAGCATGATTACTGGAATATTATAATCCTCCCTGATTTTTCTACAGGTCTCTAAACCATTGATTCCCGGCATCATTATATCCAAGATTACCAGATGAATCTCGTTTTCATCTAAAATTTTCAAACCGGCAAGCCCATTCTCAGCCTTATAGACCCCATATCCCTCTATGGTCAGGTAAATTTCAATCAATTCTAAAATTTCTACTTCATCATCAATAATCAAGATATTATTATCCACCCTGATACTCCTTCCTTAATCATCTGAAATTGAATAACACAATGGCAACGGCGGCAATCTCATTATGCTATCTAATTACCGAACCTTTGACTACCATACCAACAATAATAATACGACTGTATTACGTGTTTTTTTTACTTGATAAGTTCCTTCATGGGAAGTTCAATAAAAGATGATCTGATACTATTTCTTTGCAGATCAATTATAACATTACTTTCAATATTATAAATGTTTCTGAAGTTGGCAGCATCATGGCCAGCTATGGCTACCCGGATACGATGATTCTTTTTTAATAGTACTGAAGTTGCATACATCCCAATTTTTACCTCTTTAGTGTGGTTGGGTATCAGGTACTGGGCATCCTTTTTTTGAAAGGAGTATTTGGGACCTAAAATTACTCGTCCCAGGTCATCAGTAGTTTCATTGCTGTGCAGGGATCTCAATTGTCCCTCAGTAATATAGGTTACCTGTCCATCAGGGGCTACATCTTCCAGGTAAACAAACAGGGCAACATCGTTGATGTTAGCTGAAAGATTAACAGTTACAACAGGTGTTCCTGTAATCTCCACATCATTTTCCAGCGGCTCACTGGTATAGGTTAACAGTTTCAGATTTTCAACAGATCTATCCGGGTAAGCAATACGCCCACCTCCAATATTGGTAAACCACCTGTTGCTGATCCCTGTCGAAGCTGTAAAATCTACCTGATAGTTGTCCTGGCCTTCACTGTCATCAGGCTTGTTCTGCTGCAAACTGTTGTTGGCACTGAAATAAAAGGTTTTACTCTCAAAGCCTGCTACTGGCCAGCTGTCAGTTGATTTCCATTTACCCTCACCTAAAGTATAGTATTTAATCTCTTTTCCCGCTTTATTACTGTCTGCACTTTCTTTAAGACAGCTGTCAAAAAATTTAATCAGGGCATCAGCCTGAGCCTGTTCATGTTTTTTTCGTTCCCCAATGATTTCTGCTGTGGTGGTGACGTTTTTCACAAAGGGATCGAAAAAATGGTTCCCCCCATGGTTCCAGGGGCCGATAACCAGGGTATGATCGTTGCTGTATGTTAGAAATCTCTCTATCGCGCCGTTGACTGTGCCGGCATCATGCCAGCCCACCCGAACGTAAAATGGAACTCCAGATTCCTCTATTTCAGCTCGGTAATTGTAGGGAGCAAGTGAGCTGACCTGATACCCTTCGGCCAAAGTATCGTCAAAAAAGGTTGCCTTTTTTAGAGCCTGGTAGATATCAATATTGTTGCGCTCAGCCAAAGCCTGATCCAGCATTTTTCCACCTCGATCTTCATCAACGGGAGCAATACCACCATTAAACATATCTTTTTGGTTAGCATCCATGTCCATGTTAGATTCGCTCCATTGTTTAATTAAGACCTCGTTAAAGATACCACCAGGCATAGCTGAATGGGACATCGGGTCAAAGTCGGAGTATAACGGTGCCACAGCCAACAGGTGCTCATTATTTGCCACTGCTGCTAATTCTGCGGTATTCCCGCTATAAGATATACCATAAGCGCCAACTTTGCCATTGGACCAGGCCTGCTGGGCTATCCAGTCAATGACCTGGCCCAGATCATTTATTTCCTCTTTTGACCATTCCATTTCTCTGCTGCCAAATGAAGCCCCCGATCCTCTGGCGTCTATTTTGACTGCTGCATACTTGGATTTATTCAGAGTTTCATAGAATGCAGACGGCACTTCTTTTCCGATTCCCAGGTTAATTAAGGCATTCAGCAGAAAACTTGGTTTATTCTTTGTACCATAGCGCGTACACTCCATAATTGCAGGCACCTTCTCTCCCTCCTGCAAATCACTGGGAAGCATGATACGAGCAGCAATTTTAACACCGTCTTCCATAGTAATATAGGTTGACATATGCTGCTTATACCCTGCCGGTGTTACAGTGTTTTTTTCTGGCCAGAAGCCAGCTATTACCAAGGTGGCCATGCCAACAGCAATTAAAGCTGTTATACTTATCATCAGTTTTTTAATAATTGACAAACCTTTTTTCATTGTTCACACCTCGAATATTATTTGCATAAATGCACTATCTAAGGTTAACTGAAATTAGGGAACACCAATTAACTATTTATTTACGATAATATAACAAATTTCTTAAAGCCCGGCCAACACCCAGGGAGCAGTACCCCGAAACTAATTGCGGTACTGCTCCCTGGGTTCTAACAAAAAACTGAATTCATCACTGTTAACTCATCCGCTTTTCCATATAGTACATTGCCGGATGCCCATTTTGCGGAAGACCGATTTTTACAATTTTAAATCCACATTTGTTGACATAAAAATAATGATTTCTATCAGAAAACCCGGGAGTTTCTGTTTTCCACATCACCGTATCTGCATATTTACGTTCGATATACTGCCAAACAGTTAAACCAATGCCCTGGTTTTGCAGCTCTGAATCGATAAATAAACATCCCAAACTATTGATCTGGCTGGCTGTGATCCACACTATTGCTGCTCCGATTGGTGTATTTTCCCTGGTAATTTTATACGAATCAGATTTGGCATGTAAGGCGTACTTACGTAGGAAATCCCCATTGTCATACCCTGGAGGGCCACCTGTAGATTTGTTCAAATAGATTCTGAAATCTTCATCAAAAGCCCTTTTCATAATCGGAGTTATTATCTCAACATCACTCTCCCGAAACAGTTCCAATCGCAGTCCTTGATTATTCACTATAAACTCACCTTTCCGTTTAATAATTCACAATCAGAATAAAGTACGACACGGCGTTAAAGTCAAGGAGCCATGGTCTTTTACGGCAACAGCTAGCTGATATTGTCTTTAAACTTTCAGATTCAACCATGCATTGCTTTTGGGAAAAAAGTTTTCTATAATCAACTTGTAATAATGGACTGACATGTTAATATGCTAAAACTAAAAAGGGAGATCCAATGAATAATATAAAAGCTAATATAGTAACTATATCTGATGAAATCACCACCCATCAGCACGATTATGCTCAGATTATTATTCCACTGCAATCTAAAGTTTTTATTCAGACTGACTTTGGAAATTTTACTATCGACAGCAATTCTTTAGGCTTTATCCCCCCGTCCTGCATCCATGACTTTAGCAGCAACGCCGGAGAGAAGTCGCTGGTTATTGATATTCCGATGAGTATGATCAAAAAGACAGATCTCCATAAATTTAAAGCCAGCAGTAAGGTTTTAAGAGAGCAGCGATTGTCATTATTGATCCAGCTGATTTTAACTGAGATCGAACTCCATCCTAATTCTCCATCGCTTAAATATCTGTACTTTTACTTATACGATAAAATTATAGAGCGCAGTGTCTTTAACTCAATTGAGTATATCCATCAGCATTATCAGGAAGACCTTAATCTGAATAAGCTGGCAGAGATGGAGCATTACAATGTTAACTATTATTCTGAATGGTTTAAAAAACAGGTTGGGGTCAACCCCAAAGACTATATTCAAAAGCTTCGCATTGACCAGGCAAAAGAACTGCTGGCCAGTACCAAATACAGTATCACTGAAATAGCCAGCCAGGTAGGCTATCAGCACAGCTCTTCATTCTGCCGGGTCTTTAAAATGCTAGAAGCAGTATCTCCAACTGAATTTCGCAAACACCATCAAGACTAGGATTTTTCAATTTCGAGCAGCCCTTGGCCAAATCTTTGCTGGGAACCTGCTAACAATCACCTGTTTTTTTGTATAGAGAACAGCTTTTTCCTATTATATAATCTTGCTGACTGAAATAAGTCAGGAGGTGCAAAATGCAGAACAGGGGATTAAGAGAAGCAGGTTACACCGTGTTGTTTATAGCTTTAATAGTTCTTTTTGTCGGATATTTGAGTGCCAATATGGGTGTTTCAAATTTATTTTCATCCTTGATGAAAACAGCTCATGCTCTTTTGCTGGACACCGCTCTCTTTATATTGGCGATATCTGTTATTATGGGAGCATTAGGCAATCTGGCTAATGAATTTGGTTTAGTAAGAATATTTAACTATATCTTTGCCCCTTTAATGAAACCTTTGTACAATTTGCCGGGGGCATCATCTTTAGGCATAGTCACCACCTATTTGTCTGACAATCCTGCCATTATTGCCTTGGCTAATGATAAATCATATTTGGGATATTTTACTGAAGATGAAATCCCAACTCTCTGTAATTTAGGTACTTCATTCGGTATGGGGCTGATCCTGACCACCTTTATGATGGGATTTGGCTTTTTCAATGAAGCCCTTATTGGTAATGCCAGTGCCATCATTGGCAGCATTATCAGTGTCAGGGTGATGTCTTATTTAATTCGTCGCAAACGAAGAGGTACTGAAAAAAAGCATAACACCCCCCATTCCTGGCCCGTGCACCAGGCCAACGGAGTTAGTCCGGTTTCCAGAGATTCCTTTTTTATTCGCTTTATGACTGCTATGCTTCAGGGAGGTAAAAATGGGGTTGAAATGGGAATAGCAATTATTCCAGGGTTGCTTTTTGTCTGCACCATTATTATGACCTTAACATTTGGCCCAGCAGACCCTGCTGTAGGCTACCAGGGTTTAGCTTTTGAGGGGGTAGCCTTATTGCCCAAAATTGGCAACATCTTTGCCCCGGTCTTGACTCCGCTGTTTGGGTTTTCCAGCCCGGAGGCAATAGCATTTCCGATAACATCATTGGGAGCTGTCGGAGCTGCTATCAGCTTAGTTCCAAAACTTTTGGATCTCAACCTCATTGCAGGTAATGATATCGCGGTCTTTACCGCAATGGGCATGTGCTGGAGTGGCTACTTAAGTACGCATGTGGGTATGATGGATGCTCTTAAACGCAGAGAGCTGATATCCCCGGCATTACTCAGCCACACTCTGGGAGGTTTGGCTGCCGGTATATCAGCCAATTTGATCTATAATATAATACTGTAAAATAAGCACAGTGCGAAACACTGTTGGTCTATCACCTTACATCAAGAAGAATAGCCTAAATAATTTTATATGAAGGGGGCATGTTATTATGCCATCGACTGTCGTTTGACAGGTTTAAGCATGTCCCTTCACAGTAGTTTATCAAAGCCAGTAGTTCTGCAACCAGTTTTTATCCACTTGGATTTGTTATATGGTATTGGATAGCATTATTACTGTGTCTTAAACTCTATATTGTAGCTCCCCCTCCGAGCAGAACTGGCGGAAACTACCAAACGCCAGTTCCCTTTAGTCAGGTCGATATTAGCCGTATCCCTGCCTCTCAACTTATTGTACTGATAGGCTATTTTTTCATCAGGAGAATATACTATAACCCGAAACTCCCCCTGACTGAGGTTCGACCTGATTCTCAGAACAGCTCTGGCAGACCTGTTCATAACCAGATAAGTATCTTTTCTGATATTCATGGCACTAAAGCTCTCCCGGATATTAACCATATAGCTGCCGCGAAATATCAGTTGAAATACCAATACTAAAATAATTATAAGAATTGTAATCACCAATAGCGGCAGATACCTTTGTAATCTTCTGGATCTCATTCTCATAATATGCCTCCTTCAATCAGTAATATATATGCTTTGATTGAAGGCTTTTTGACTGGTAAACTTCGAGGGACTCGCTTAAAATTACATTAAAGAAATTTTAAGCAAGTCCCTTTTAAATACCTAGCAAAACATTTTATTTAATTTCTATATAAAATGATCAAAACTGATCTACGGCACTCCTGTTTATCGCCTGCTAAGTCTTAAGCTTGGGCTTGGTTTTGGGTAAGGCCCTGTTTACCCAAATTAAGCCAATAACACTCCCACCAACTAAACCTGCCACAATAGCGGCCCATACCCCATAAATGCTATTACCCAGATAATAGGGGACTATCAACAAGATTGGGGCAGTGATAAACAGGGCCCTAAATCCTGTTACCAACATCGATTTAGTCGCCAGTTCCAGCGCCCGCAAACAACTGGATGCTGCTATAGTTATGGACATACCAACAGCTACTGGAACAGTCAATAACCAGGCCTGCCTGGTTGCCAGACTTATGACCTCAGGGTTGGCTGACATGCCCGTAAAAATCTGTTTGGCCAGTACCATGTAAAAGATACCCAAAGCAACTGTTATGGCAGTAATTAGTTTTACCCCCTTGCGAAAAATATCTTTGAGCTGCTTATCATTTCCTGCTCCATAGTTTTGTCCAATAATAATGGATAGTCCAATAGAAAAGGCCAACGCCGGTGTAACCAGAATAGAATCCAGCCTGGTTACCAGGGTATAGGCATTTAAGCTCATCTCACTGATATTACTGACCGCCTTATTCAGCACCATATAGGAGGCTGAAAGTATCACAAAAGATAATGAGGACGGTATGCCAATCTTGATTATTCTTTTTAACACCTGTCTGTCAAACTTGAAATAGCTGGCTATGCTACTCTCAGCAATCTCTGTTTTGCGAAATTGAAAGGTGACAAATATAAATAGAATAAATTGGGATATGACCGTAGCCAGGGCAGCTCCTTTAACCCCCAGATTTAAACCGAAAATAAAAATGGGGTCCAGTATAATATTCAAAACCGTTGAACCAGCCATAGCAGCTCCAATTACCTTAGTCTTGCCTAATCCTTCCAAAGTCGAAAACCTGGCTTGAACCAGGAACATAAAGATAAAACCTGGCAGACAGTACCTCAAATAAGTCACTGCTACTTCTTGAGCCTGGAGCGAAACATTGCTGCCTGATAAAAAGGATATTATCGGTCTGGTAAAGCCTAAAAATAGCATAACCAACACTAAGCCAGCATATAATGATAGGTTAAACCCGGTATTAGCAGCTTTTTTTACAGTTTGATGATCATTAGCCCCACAGGATATGGCTGTAATAGTAGATATTCCAGAGCAGATTCCCTGATCTATTGAGGTCAATAGGAATATTAACGGAAACACTATCCCCACTCCACTGACATTTGCTGTGCTGCTTTTGTCAATTTGGGTTATGAAGTACATATCTGCCAAGGTATACAACAGCTCAGCTGCCATCCCTAACAATATGGGAAGTGATAGCCTGGTTATTTGCCGGTAAACTGAGGTTTGTTTCTTAACAGTCATGGCTGCCCACCTCAGGCTGTTTACTTACCAGAGAATTTATATACCTGCCAGTAGGGGTATCTTTGCCGATAATCTCAGATGGATTTCCAGTGAAGATTATTTTCCCGCCCTGTTTCCCACTACCCGGGCCAACCTCAATGATATGGTCAACAGCTAACAAGAATTGAGGGTTATGCTCAATCACGATAACGGTATTACCTCGGTCTACGATCTTTTGCAGCAGGTTAATCAGTTTTAACGAATCATGACAGTGCAACCCAGAGCTCGGCTCGTCCATTATATACAAATAACCAAAGGAGTTATCATCGATCAGGTCTTTGGCCAGTTTAATCCGTTGTGCTTCACCACCTGAAAGAGTTGAAAACTCCTGCCCCAGCTGTAGATACCCCAGCCCAACCTCTGAAAGCAAATTCAACTGAGCAGTTATTTTACTGTTACCTTTGAAAAAATCCAGGGCCTCGTCGATTGTCTGATTTAGAACCTCGCTGATATTAACCCCTTTATACTCCACTTGTAATACGTTAGAATTAAACCTTTTTCCCGCACAGGCTGGGCAAGCTGTTCTCACATCCGGCAGAAAATGCATCTTAGTTGTAATAAAGCCTTTCCCCTGACAGGTCTCACAACGGCCTCCAGCTGTATTAAATGAGAAATGGCTGGGCTTTAAATCCAGCGCAACTGCTGAACTCAGCCTGGCATAAAACCCTCTGATTTTATCGTATATTCCGGTATATGTGGCTGGGTTTGACCTTGAGGATCTGCCTACGGTTTTTTGACTGATAACCCTGATACCATTAAGCCTCTTCAGGCCTTTAATATGCTGGAATCTTTGATCATCTTTTTGCTGCCTGTAATATTTTTTCAGGTCACGGGCAACGGCGTCAATAAATATCGTAGATTTACCTGAACCGGAGACTCCGGCTACCCCGATAAGATTATTTAAAGGTATTTTAACTGTTTGATTGCAAACATTGTGGAGATTTACTCCTTCATAAACCAGCATTCCGTGTGACTGAGTTCTGAGGTTCTCCTTTACTACCAGCGGTTCTTTCAGGTACCTTCCCGTCCAGGAAGAGCTATTGTCGGTTATCTCTTTAATCCGACCAGCAGCAATTACCTGACCGCCGGCCTGGCCAGACCCTGGACCCATGTCAATAACGTAATCAGCATTGCTGATCACTGCAAGGCTATGTTCAATTAAGATCAGATGGTTACCCTGATTCTTAAGTTCGACCAGCACGCTGAGCATATTATCAATATCTCTGCCGTGCAATCCTTTGGTCGGTTCATCAAGGATATATAATACTCCGCTTAAACCTGAAGAGAGTAGGTTGGCAATTTTCAGCCGTTGAGCTTCTCCATTGGACAGAGTAGGTATTGATCTGATCAGGCCTAAATAACCTACATTAACCTTCTGCAACTTTTTAATTCGGCTTGCTAAATCAGAAATGATCGGTTCGGCTATCTTCAGCTCGGACTGAGGCAGAGAGGATACCGAACTCAACCACAAATTTAGCTCATTGATGGACATGTTTTGAACCTCGACAATGGTTTTGTCAGCAACCTGGACATCTCTGACGGCGCTCTTTAACCTCATACCATGGCATGAGGGGCAGGTGCCAATTCTAAAATACTGCATCAGCTTTTCTCTGCCTTTTTTGCTATTGGCTTTCTCTGAATAACGTCGGGTAATATTAGCAATAATTCCTTCAAATCTACCTTCTGATGCAGTCTTGGGTGGCCTCAATCCGGGATAAAGCCTGAGCACTTCCTGACTGGCTGTGCCGTACAGAAAAACAGCTTTGGCAGCATGATGATAATCGGCAATTACATCATTAATATCGAACGGATACTGATAATAATTGGCAGCATTAACCAGCACTTTAGTATTACGCTGAATATAGTGAATGTCCCACTCTTTCACCGCGTTGTCGGCAATGCTTTTAGAGAAATCTACCAGGCTGTTGAGATCTACTTCATTTACCTTGCCTAAGCCAGTACATTGAGGACAGGCTCCATTGGGTTTATTAAATGAAAAATCAGCCATAAACCAGCCTTCGTTGATTCCATTCTTTTTCCCCAGTTTGGCATACAGTAATCTAATGTAGGTATAGAGTTCGGTGACAGTACCGACTGTAGATCTGGGATTTTTGTTATTTAAATGCTGCTGAATACTAATGGAAGGAGGTAACCCCTTAACCCAGTCGCATTTAGCCTTGGAAACACCATCGGTTATTAAGCCTAATGATTCCATATACTGCCTGCGGGATTCATTGTCGATAATGTCAAAAGCTATACTCGATTTTCCGGAGCCGGAAAGGCCAGTTATAACCACCAGCCTGTTTTTGGGGATTCTCAGATCAAAGTTTTTTAGATTGTTGGCATGGGCATTCTTGATTTGTATCCAATCTGACATAATAAACACCTCCGCAGTACATTCTACACCCCCGATGGCAAGTGGGGTTATAATGGAAGGTTTGAAGGTATTATTGCAGTTCAGTTGGTTATTTTTTTGCTGATTATAGCAATTAGCTGGTCAGCACGCTGGATATGTTGCTTTAAATGATGCAGCCACTCATCAGCTACATAAGAGGTCTCCCGATTTTTATAGATCTCTTCCAGGAACTGTGATGGTATTATCTGATTGTTCTTGCTGCTAAAAACCTGGGCTAATGAGGCAATTGAAAAGCCTCTTTTGCGCAGCAGCCTGATTATCTGAACCTTCTCATAGTTAAGCTCACTGTACTTATTACATCTTGAACTGCTGACTTGAGGTTGGAATATGCCATTTCGTTCCCAGGTTCGCACGGTTTCGACAGACAGCTGGCAGAGAGCTGCAAATTCTTTCCTGCTATTGGCAATGATTTTGTCACTTCCGTATTTGTTTTTATACCATTGATCCAGTATTTTTAAGGCCGCATTGGTTTTCTCCAGCTCTTGATGCACCGCCTGCCTGTAGACCTCAGCCAGTTTTAAGGCCTGGTCATAGTCCTGGCTCTTATAGCTCTGTACCATATCATACAACGGCCTGCTGCTTACCGGATACGGGCCTGGAAATGCAATTCTGGCTATTTTCAGCTGTTCAAGATGCTGCTCGGTATATACTCGATAGCCATTAGGCCTCCTCTTAACGGGAGATATATAACCCCATTTTTCGTATAGCCTGACCGTATTGGGGTGCACCCCCAGCTGATCGGCAATTTGCTTGGTCGTAAAATCAGACATCGAACCAGCTCCTTTAACTACCTTTACCTGATTAATATTATATTCCTTTTGTCACTGATGTAAAAATATTTATTACCTGTTTGCTATGCTCAACCAAAAAAGCCCCATTCCCTGACGGGATAAGGCTCCAGACTGACAGATATTTATTTTTCCAGGGTTGATCTTGTTAATCGCCACCAGTTTGCTGAACACTATTAGTCAATCTATCCAGCAGATTCCCAATCATTCTGGGATATTTATACGAAAGTTTAGTAAAAATGCCTGTGGTCAGATTAGATGTGACCACACTTTTGAATCGTCTGTAAAGTATTTTAAGCACAATACTCTTGCCAATCTCATCTGGGTCCTCCATTATTTCATGCGGTATACCCAACGGGATTGCCGACTCGGTTTTCATCAATGGAGGATGGATAATCCCGATATTTACGTTAGAGTCTTTCAATTCCAAAGCCAGGGTTTTAGTCAGACTTTCAATGGCACCTTTGGTCGAGGTGTAGCCAGATAACTTGACAAATCCAACTAACCCCACTAACGAACTGACATTATAGATAGTTCCGGCATTATTTCTGTGCATGTGAGGCAGTACTTCTTTAATCATTCTCAGATAGCCAAAATAGTTAATGTCAAATTCACGTTGCATCTCTTCCAATGTTTTATACTCAAACAGTTTAAAACTTGCCTGGGCAGCGTTATTTATTAGGATATCAATCTTGTCCCATTTATCAATTACAGCGGCAATAGCTGTTTTTACGTCTTGGGCATTTGTGACATCACACTTGGTGATTAACAGGCTGCCGAAATCAATATAACGCTGATGCTCAATGCTAGTCGGCCCAATGTCGACATCTAAGATCGCCACATTATTGCCTTCTGCCAAAAAGGTTTCTGCCATAGCCAAACCCAACCCATTTGCACCACCTGTGACTACTATTACTTTTACATCCATTTCATACCACCCGTTCTGTATTATACTCTGATAAAGTTAAAATAAGGTTAGTACTTTGTGAATAATTCCGTAAGAATACTGGAGTTGAAAACTAAAACCAGAAGCTATAAAATTAAATAAGTAAAACTAACGGGGAGTGTAATCATTGAAAAAAACTAAGCAAAGCCTTCAAGTTGCTGTGGCCCAGGCGGCCCCTGTCATTATGGATAAGGAAAAAACCATTGATAAGGTAATCAGGTTAATCAAGCAGGCCGGCCAACAGGGAGCTGAATTAATAGTTTTTCCAGAATCTTTTGTTCCAGCTTATCCCCGAGGCTTTTCGTATGGCTTTGTGGTTGGCAGCAGAACAATGGCCGGACGACAAGACTGGAAACGCTACTATGATAATTCGGTCCTGGTTCCCAGTAACGACACTGCTATCATCGGTCAGGCCGCTAAAGAGGCCAATCTATATGTATCACTTGGCATAACCGAGAGAGATGCCCTAAACTGCACCTTGTACTGTACCAATATCTTCTTTGGACCTGATGGTCAACTGCTGGGCAAACATCGCAAGCTCAAACCCACTGGTTCTGAAAGATGCATTTGGGGTGAAGGCGATGGCAGCAGCTTAGCAACTATTACTACCCCTTTTGGCATAATGGGATCGCTTATCTGTTGGGAAAATTACATGCCTTTGGCCAGAGCCGCCATGTACGCTAAAGGTGTGACCATATATATTGCCCCTACAGCTGACGCCCGAGAGCAGTGGCAGGCTACAGTCAGACATATCGCCCTGGAAGGAAGATGTTTTGTCATTAGCTGCAATCAATATGTAGCTAAGGACATGAATCCCAGTGATTTGAACTATTATTCGGAACTAAACGACCAGCCAGAAATCATGTGCCCAGGTGGTAGCTGCATTGTTAATCCTTTTGGCGAATATGTGGCCGGACCAGTTTGGAACAAAGAGGAACTGTTGCATGCTGAATTAAATTTAGACCAGGTTGTTTTGAGCAGGCTGGATTTTGACCCCTGTGGCCACTACAGCCGCCCGGATGTTTTTCAACTGAAAATTCATGAGTAACTCCGTCGCCTCCGGACATCTGTCCTTTTTTTGCTCACTATTTTTGACTATACTCAAGACAATGGCGAGGATTGCTAACCTATATTGGGTGTCATAATTGTATTGAACTGATCATGAGGCTTAAGAAGTAATTTAAGGAGGCAGGCCATGAAAAGATTCTCGGACACAGGCAGAATAATTTCATACTTGCACAAATTTGGCTTAACTGAGTTGTTTAGTGAAGAGCTGGTCAAACATATGGAGTTGTTTGTTTTTAGCAAAGGTGAATTAGTTTGTCGCAAAGGTTGTGAATCAAAATATATTTTTCTTCTGGTAGAAGGAAGACTGAAAACCTATAACCTTTACAGCAATGGCCGCTCTTTGCTAATTAGCTTCAACAGCCCCTTAAGCATTTTTGGGGATGTAGAATTATTCTCGGATTTAAAGTTCCAGTGCAATGTAGAAACCCTGTCAGAATCAACCTTAATTACTGTCGAAGCAGAAAAGGTTAGAAAATACGCCGGTAATGATCCAGACTTTTTGAAATTTATTTTAAGATATGTCAGTGATAAATTATCAGAATTTAATCATTTGGCCTCCCTGAACCTGCTTTATTCCCTGGACAGCAGACTGGCCAGTTATCTCCTGTCCTTAATAAATGATTCAGATGAAACAGACCAGGGACAGGTTGTTGTCATACCTAAGTTGATTGAGCTGGCTCAAATGCTGGGGTCCAGCTACCGACATTTGAGCAGAACAATAAATGAGCTCATCAGTAAAGACATAATTGAAAAAGACAGATCCAAAGTCACTGTTAAAGATATTAGCAAATTAAAAGAATTGTCCCAGTGCAATGTTTACAGGTAGGACCAATCCCTTAATGCTGGGTTAAATTTAAGAATGGAGTTTGCGATGTTAGGTATTTTATATCCGCTGCTGGCTGGCATACTGATCAGCTTACAAACAGTTTTTAATGCCCGGGTCAGTGAAAAAATTGGGCTGTGGGAGACCACTACAGTTATTCATGTTATCGGACTCGTTTTAGTTACAGTTATCACATTAATATGGGGTCAGGGAAGTTTTGAAAAACTGGCTGAGGTCAACAAGCTGCATCTTTTAGGCGGGGTGTTTGGCGTATTTATTGTTTTCAGTATTGCTAAAGGAGCATCACTGCTGGGGGTTTCACTGTCAATCTCAGTTCTGCTTATTTCTCAATTGGTTATGGCCGCCATTATTGATACCTTTGGTTTATTTGGAGCTAAGCAGATTGCATTTGATTACACTAAACCGCTGGGAATATTGATTATGATAGCAGGTATAATAATCTTTAAAATTAAAGGATAAGTCTATTCTGCCTAGGGAACAGTTACAAAGCCAATCCCTTGATAGAGCTGCTCAGCATAGACATTACCTGAAGTTACATACAGTTCAATCTGATTGTATTCAGTATGTTTAAGCTTGTTAATAGCATTAATCAATAGCTGCCTGGCTAAACCTCTGTTTTTACATTTGCTTCTGGTAAAGATATACGGAATGAAAGCCCGGCTGCCTCTGTCAGTGACAAAAACTGCTGCTGCGACTACCCCATTAATAGTCAAATACCCGGAAGCCGCTTCAATGACTGGCCCATACCCGCCTGTCAGCACCTTTTCAACCTCAGCAACGGCCTGCTCAACGGTCTCACCTTCATAGTCAATAGTATTTAGATAGGCACTGTAAAACGCTTCTCCTAATTGCTGTACAGTTGTGGTATGGAGAGCTTTTATAGTTAATGGCTTGGGATCAACCAAGCTGCGGCTATCATCGATATTGTAGATAAAGTGCTTTTTCAAAGATACCCTCCCTTTGTAAATCGTGCCATAACCTGTTGTATCAGACAATTACAAACCCAGTGCTTTAGCTATTCTGACAATATCATTGGCAGATAAATCGATATCTTTTTTAGTAGTTTTATATGAGCTGACACTAATACGCATCACTGACTGGCCCTGCCATTTGGCACCACCAAGCCAGCATACTCCGGATTCCTGTACTTTTTTAATCAACAGCTCTGTTTTATGATCGGATTGGAACCTGACCAGCACCTGGTTGAAGACCACGTCATTGACAATTTCCAAACCAGCGGCTGCCAGTTGTTCTGAAAAGTACTTTGCTTTATGATGGAGTTCCCAAACCAACTCAGCTACTCCAATTTTGCCCAAGGCTTTTAAAGATGCCCACAGCTCGACTACCCGCGCTCTTCTGGACATTTCAGCTGTGTACAGCATGCCATCGCGATTCTCACTGTAAATAATATAGGATCCGGTCATATGCATGGAGTTAACCAGCATGTCCTGATGCTTGCACAGGATTATGCCATTATCATAAGGGGCATTGAGCGTTTTATGGGCATCGGTGGACCATGAATCAGCCAGCTCCAAGCCCCGAGTCAGGTGTGAGAATCTGTCATTGGCTGCGGCCCAAAGACCAAATGCCCCATCAACATGAACATAGGCACCAGCTTGATTAGCTCTCTGACATATGGTATTAAAATCATCAAAAGCTCCCGTGTTGACATGGCCAGCCTGGAGAATGAGCAGGGTTCGGTTATCTAGATCCGGCAGCTTATCCACTATCATCCGCCCTTGTTTATCGGCAGGCACTTTAATCAGTCTGTTATTTCCCAATCCAATAATAGAAAGCGCTTTGTACACCGTAGAATGGGCTCCAGCACCGACTATAATTTTAAGCTCTGGGGCATCAGTCAAACCATTTTTAAGGCAGTCATAACCTAAGTTCTGCAGCAAGTAATTTCGGCCAGTGGTCAAACCAATTATGGTTGCCGTTGAACTGCCGCTGACAAACCCGGCCACGGTCGTTTGAGGTAGCTGCAGTAAATCCCTGACCCAGGCTTCAGTCACTGCTTCGATCTTGGAAACTACCGGAGACATGACATACATGGCAGGGTTTTGATCCCAAACATCAGTGAGCCATTTGACAGCCAACGACGCTGGCAGTATGCCCCCACAAACAAAACCAAAATATCTTCCTCCGGTTTGAGCTACAGTTGAAGGCGAGCCATAAGTATGAAGCTGAGTTAAAATTGCAGAGGTGTTTTGGGGATAATCGGCTAGCTCTTCCTCAAAAAACATCAGGTTGTCCAGCGCAGCAGGGCTCGGAAAGACTCTCATTGTGTCAACCTGTTTGAGGTAATTTACAGACATATTATGGGCCAGTTCCAGACCCTGTTCTAAATTTTCTTCTCTAATCTTGGCTAAGATTTTGCTACTGTAAAGTCCTTTCAAGGTAATATTCCTCCTGTTAGGATTGCTCTTTTACTCTCTCATTCCACATTTTTAACCACTTTTCTGCGCCAAGTTCCTGCAGCTGCTGGTGATTTTTAATTAGATCTTGTCCAATTTTAAGCCATGAAGCCGAGAATTTTTTAAACCTGCTGCATGGAAACGACTTACATTCATAACAATAGTTCAAACCTTTTTTCTCTCTACAGCAGATGTAAATACTTTTACATTTTCGGCAATGCTTTTCTGCTCCCAGACAGGCTTGCTTATCTCGAATGTACTTGGGACAGGCTCCACAGAATATAGCACATGGTGGAACAGTTCCCTGATATTCTTTCACCAGTTCCCGACTCCCTTCAGTATTATCTTAAATATAAGTCTAGCATATAATAGCTGTCATGTTTTATTTTTTTGCCGATTATCAGCTCTAGGGGCTGTTGAAACACAGGGCCGTCTGTTACTACTGTATGAAACTCTCCCTGTTCTCCGCAAGGGTCAATTCCTAAATTTGTAAATTCATAAATCAGAGACTTCGAAAGCTCCTGGCCTAAGTACTTTTGATCAAGATAATTGGTATTAACAGTAACGATAATCGCTTTAAACCCCAACTCTAAAAACTCTTCAATTATTTCTCTGCGGCTCTCCTGCCACAAGGGATGGAGCACCTTAATATCGGTATGTTGGCAGGCTTTTACTACCCATTGGCGATGAGCATCAATATCTATGTCTCCAAACACGCCGCAATTAACCCCCAACAACTCCAGTTCAAGCAGTTTTTCCTTAAATACCGCTTCATAATCTTCCCAGGTGGCCTTACCGCAAATAAGCGGGATATTTAGTATTTCAGAGTGTTTCTTAATAATCTCTGGCTTTAGTCCATGGCTTCGGGACCTTAAACCGCTTTCAGTAAACATCGTCAACAGATATTTAATTTTAATACCCTGCATCATAGCCCGATAAAGTGCTAAACAGGAATCTTTGCCTCCACTCCAGGAGCAAAAAGCTGTATATTTGCTGTTCATTTTTACCACCATTACAAGCTCAAAGGGGCAGCCTGGTGCTGAGCTAAACTTATCAGTTGGTCTAACAGCTGGCAAAAAGTCAGTCCCACTTCCCTGGCCATTTTAGGATACAGACTGTTATTAGCCATACCCGGTAAAGTATTGATTTCCAAAACATAAATGTCATTGTCTTTCACCAGCATATCAGTTCTGGAATACCCTTCACATAGAAATAAATCATGGATCAGCTCGGCAGTTTTTTGGACCCGTTCAGTCAACTCCTGTGATATTCTGGCGGGAACGATTTCTTCAGCCAGGTTCAGAGTATATTTATTTTGATAATCAAAAAATTCACTTTGCGGGATTATTTCCACAATTGGCAGTGCATTTCTATCCGGTTTTAAGTAATCGCCAAATACGGCAACACTGAGCTCCAGCCCCACAATAGCCTCTTCAATAAGAATCGAGTTGTTCTCTGTAAACGCCTTAGCTATAGCCTGTTCCAGGTCATTTGCTGTTTTTACTTTGGTGACTCCCACGCTGGAACCAGAGTTATTCGGCTTGACAAAGCAGGGAAATCCAATTTTCTGATTGACCTCTGTTTTTAGGCCATTGATATGAGGCAAACTTCGTTTAAAATAATGCAGGCACTTAGGGGTTAAAATATTATTTTCTCTGAACAACAACTTACTTAAATATTTGTTCATACCTAAAGAACTGCTCAACACCCCACTACCAGTGTAAGGCATGCCAATTACCTCAAAATAGCCTTGTATTTTACCGTCTTCACCATTAATGCCATGCAGCGCTATGAAAACAATATCAATTTTAACATTAGTAAAAAAATCATTGACATGTTGATAATTGTGTTCTTTTTCGGTTATGGAATTTACTTTAAACTGACTCCAGGTGTTATTACGTTCCCATTCAATACCGATAACATCATACTTATCCTGATCCAGGTAATTAAATACTTCTTTTCCGGTAGCCAGAGACACTTCTCGTTCAGACGAAATGCCGCCCATTAATAATCCTAAAACTGTTTTATTCACCAAATCACCATCCAAACCTATTAGACCCCAGTAGAATAAACCCTAATTATTATAGCATACTTGCGCTGGCTGAGAGTTGTGATTAATACCCGACGGGTTCCCTGGTTTATTTAAACCTGGGAACCCGTCCGGAGCACTGAAAACATTTAAATTTCTAATACATCACTACTCTGAAACAAACTGAATCAAATAGTTGTGGCCCAAATCGACTACTGCCTGTCTTTGAAAGCCGAATTTTGAGATGATGTTCTCCAAATCCTGGGGTGACAAACGCAGATGTTGTGGTGGTCCAAAGCCCGTTCCATCCTTTTTACATTCAATAATTGCCAATAGCCCGCCTGGCTTTAACACACGACTAACCTCGCTAAACAACCTGCTGTTCTTCCTAACATCCATGGTATGCAGAACAGTTGCAATCATACAGACCTCGCAGCTGTTGTCATCTACCGGCAACGTATCAGTGATATCAGCGACCACAGCCTGAACATTTTCAAGTCCCTGGGACTTAGCTCTATCAGCTAAACCACTAATAACGCTCTTCCAGATATCCAGGGCAAAAACCTTGCCGGATTCTCCTACTATACGAGCAGCCTGAAGCGAATAATCTCCGGAGCCGCAGCCAAGGTCCAGAAAAGTGTCTCCTTTTTGCAAATTTAGTGAATTAAAAATTATTTCAGGATCATGCATGGCAAAACTGCTGGGTCCACGGGAATGAGATTCATTATTTGCTTGGGATTCGTGCTTACAACGTCGTAATTTTAAATGGTTATTACAGATAGTATTTTTGTTCATAGAGTAAATACCTGGATTTCTTGAAAAGTTAAATCCAGGTAATTTCACCGCCTTTCTTTTTTTTACTAATTACAAATAGTACACAAAGGACTCAATCTTAGTCTTGTCATTATCAGTGATATTGCCATCAAAGGTCAGGTTAAGCACCGGTTTGGAATTTGGTTTTGCAAATCCTTTATGCAAAATGCCCAAGACAATGCCAGTGTTTTCGTACATTGAGGCTACAGTGATAATCCCATCGACTTCAGGCAGATCACTGAGCGCCTTTGCAGCTCGATACCTACCATTACCACCTGAATAGTAACCTACTGTTCGATCCGCTCTGGAGATCAGATCTGTCAGATTTCTTTCAAACGGGCTCTCTTCTAACAAACAGCGGGAAACAGCCTTAATATTATTTTTAAATTCGGCCAGTCTTTTACGGCCAGCCAGGGTTTGTTTGGTGCTGTTTTGAGTAAAAAAGTCTTGCCACAGCATCCAGATAGTTTCACTTAGCGGACTGTAAACTAGGCGATGACCTTTTTCCTCCAGATTGCTGAAAGTATAGTTATTTAGAAAGTCATTATACAAAGTCAGCGCTTCTCCGACAGCCAGAATTTTTTTATTATATTGAGATTTTTTTATTTCCTGATAGATGGCCTTAGCTATTTCTATCAAACCCTCCATTGAAAAGCAGTTGGTTCTAATCATATCCAGTACTTTCTCTAAATTCCTGACTCTATTCTGCCAGGGAGCTATTCTAACCAGATCGCCTGCTAACAGCCCTAAGCAGATCATCTCGATATCACGCTTATCTTTACTCAACACATCCTCAATAAAGGGAGATGCAATAGCGATATCAGTAAGACCTTCCTCGTCGAGCTTGGTCCTTAGCAATCTGCTATACTGCCCATCTGTTTCTGTCCCTTCGTTTTGAGGTATTAATAAAGCCACCTCAGCTAAGTTTTGTCGATCCACAGTGAGCAATTTTTGAAAAATATCTCCAGCAAGAGCGGTGAATGAGAAATATTCCTCGGTAATGGTAAATCTGCGGCCAACTTCTACTGAATCTCGGCTGGTCTCGGGAAGTACCTGAGCCGTAATGCCTTTTTGAATGAGAATTTCTGCAAAAATCTCTGAATATGGCGGCAGGTAAGGCAGATAGACAACTGCTTTGTCTTTTATTTCAGTTATACTTGTCTTAATATCTACTTTTTGATGCGGAATTTGATTAACATAAACCTCCATCTCTTGAGCTTCTTGGATTGCTACTGATTTTAAGCTGTTAATAAAAGCCTCTACTCTGGTTAATACTCCTACCCCTGAAGAATGCTCATCTACCTCAATATGCAGATATTGTTTGCCATCCATTATCTCCCTTATATAATGTGATAACACCGAGTCTGGTCCACAGCCATGGTGAGTCAGCAGGATAGCGTAGAGATTGGGATGCTGTTTTACCAGTTGAGCTGGTTCCAAAATATGTTGACCAAAAGGCCAAAACATATTGGGATGTTCAAGAGAGATATCTCCTTCCGGCAAATCGTAAAAGGCAATTGTTTTATACCCCATATCTCGTAATTTATCGGGTATGCCCAGATTTAAAACAGGATCGGCTACTCCATAGAGCTTGGAAATAATTACAAACGCTCTTTCATTGGGCTTTAACTCCTGGAGAACTTTTTTGCTGTTCTCTTCAATCCTGTCTTCAAATCGATAAAAAGCCTCCATTCCTTTCTGCAGGGCCCTGGCAGTCTGTTCTCTTGATTTACCCAGCTGCTGACCCAGTTTGGCAAAGCTTTCCATCATATACTCCTTACCCAAGCTGAAAGCCATGCTGGGTGCTAAAAGTTGAATACCTTGCTGCTCCAGCTCCATGCTTTGATTCATCACTTTGAAGGCCAGTTGCATATAGGCACAGCCGTAATTCTGCCTGCTCATTGAGCCCGGGTGGTCTACTGTAAACAAATCAGGGAAGAAAATATAATCAACCTTCTTTTTGACCAGCTCAGCTACATGACCGGTAATAAGTTTTACCGGATAACATGTTTCATCCAACGCATATTCCTGCCCTAATTCGATGGTTTTTTCGCTGGTAGGATCAGACAATACTACATTACAGCCCAATTCTCTAAACAGAGCATTAAACATGGAAAACATACCATAGGTAAACAATGCTCTGGGAATTCCGACAGTTGGCTGATTGGGGTTATTAGTTGCCTCGTAATTGTCAAAAATCAAACTATGAACTTTTTCATCAAAAATTGGCCTGGTATCTTGCTTAGCCCTGCTCTGTTGATGTCTTTTCAGGAACTCCTGTCGGTCTTCCAGGATAAAGCCCTTAAAAGCAGTTGTTGTAACTGACTCTTCCTGGGCCAAAATTGCAGCTCCATAAGCCCCGGTGATACTGAAAAATGGCGGAACAATAATCTCTTTACCAGTGACAGCCCGAAAAGCATTGATGATACCCTGGTTATAAGCCACCCCACCCTGAAAGAATATTTTATTGCCGATTCTCTTTTGTCCTACAACTCTATCGAGATAGTTTCTTACTATTGAATAGCAAAGTCCGGCAGAGATATCCTCGAGCTTGGCCCCTTTTGATAGATTTGCAGCTATACTCGTTTCAATAAAAACAGTGCATCTTTCACCCAGATTAATTGGACGATTACTGGACAAAGCAATTGCCCCAAATTCATCAATCGGAATATTAAACTTTTTAGCCTGCTCTTCAATAAAAGAACCTGTTCCGGCAGCACAGATTTTATTCATCTGAAAATCTGTAACCACACTGTTTTGCAAACCAATATATTTGGAATCCTGACCTCCTATTTCAAATACTGTATCGACGTCTTTGTCAATAGTAGTTGCAGCTTTGGCCTGGGCAGTAATCTCATCTTTAATTACATCAACCCCAATTAGCTGGCCAATCATATATCTGCCAGAACCGGTTGCCCCGGCTCCGATTATATTAACTGAGCCATACTCGGCGGCTAATTCCTGAAAACCTTTTTTTACTGCCATAATAGGATTACCCAGTGTTTTTAAATATTTAAAGGCAATAATCTCTTTTTCCTCATTCATCAGTACGATATTTGTACTTGTTGAACCAATATCTACTCCTAAATAACAGTTAAGCATCTCTTGATCAGTGCTGGAACCCTGGCAGATATGTTTATCAATGCTGTCATTGGTACCGAAAGTCTTTAGCACTGGAAGTTTAACCTGATCCTGATCGCTATAACCAATGTGCAACTCTAAGATTTTTGCTGCAAACTTTCCAAAGTCAATTCTTAACCCACTCTGACTGGCTAGAGTAGCAGCGCCAACAGCTCCGATATTATAAAAACAGTCAGGTATAATTAAGTCGCCTGCCGTTAGATTGAGTACATCCTTCAGGGCGGTTACTATTCCCTGATTATGAGCTACCCCACCGACAAATAATACAGGTTTGACAACGGGTAGTTTCTTAATTACAGCCCCTTTATAATTTCTGATAACTGCATAGGCCAGCCCCAGCAAAATGTCTGCTACTCCAACCCCCTCCTGTTGATGGTGGGTTATATCGGTTTTGGCAAAAACACTGCATCTACCAGCTATTCTGGGAATAGAATGGGCCTGTTCCGTATAAATCGAATAGTCCTCCAATTTTAGATTAAGGCGCGACATTTGCTCTTCCAGAAAAGATCCTGTCCCGGCAGAACAATTAGAATTCATTGAGATTTTCAGGTGCGATTTATCACTGCCATTAAATCCAGTAATAAACTTGGCATTCTGTCCGCCTATTTCGATTATTGAGCCTATCTTTTTGTTGGTAGCCATGCTGCCTTCTACAATGGCCGCTACTTCATTAACTGCATCCATCTCTCCAGTATCAGTAATATATTTACTGCCGCTGCCAGTTACAGCTCCTAATCTTATATCCCGGGTATTAAAGTTTGCTTGTAAATCATCAACTATATTTACCAGGGCCTCTTTTATTCTTCCCTTGTGCAGTAAATAAGTATTGTATACAATTTTATTTTCTTCATTACTTAATACTGCTTTAACTGACGAATACCCTATGTCGATACCGATGCTGTACACTTCCATTCCCCCTATTTTCTCTAAATATTTCTTTAGCTGTATATTGTTACACTAATGATATTGATTTTCATTTACTTTGCCCATCAATTGTATTACAATATATCTGGTCTTTTAGTATCTGTTGCTACACTTTCATAGGAAATAGGTGAAACTTTATGGTTGACATCCTGTCATTACTGCAAAGGTGCAGTTTATTTAAAAATAAGTCTGGGTTAGAAATAGATAAGCTGATATCGGCAATCGATTACAGAGTAGAATCTTTTCAGGAAAACGACATTGTCTTTTCCCCGCTACAGCAAGCTGTCAGAATTGGCATAGTTATCTCCGGATCAGTAGATGTGCAAAAGCTTATTCCCACTGGTAAAGTAACTATAATTGACAGGAAAAAACCAGCTGAAATGATAGCTGAATCTTCTATTTTTTCTAAAATAGATTATTATCCAGACACAGTATCAGTATCTGAGCAGTGCAGAATATTCTTTATTTATAAAGCTGATCTGCAAAAAATGTTTTCATTAGATAAAGATATCATGCTTAACTTTTTAGAGCATATCTCCAATTGCACATTGATGTTAAAACATAAAATTGGCATATTATCATTAGATTCAATCAAAGAAAAGATTGCCGGTTATCTGATCTATCAACACAAAATCACCGGTTCTCAGGTAATTACCTTACCTTTTTCCAAAAAAGACTGGGCTGAGTATATGAATGTATCAAGGACCTCACTCTCTCGAGAATTGAGAAAGCTGACGTTAGAAGGAATAGTTTCTTTTCAGAAAAGAAAAATTAGAATTGAAAATCTGAAAGGTTTGGAAGCAATACTTTCTCTGTAAAAATAAAAGCCTTTAGGCTGCTGAAAGTACGGCATATTTTTTTCAACAGCCCTTTAGTCTGCAATAATGATTGTTGGAGTTAATCATAATTTATATCCCTGCCTGGAAACTCTTTATTATTTCACTCCTGATCTGAACCATCTGCAAATCAGCCAGTTTTCTGCACTTCTTTGGTGCAGTAATCTTAAATTCCTTGACAATTTTAGTTGGCCTGGAAGATAGTAGTAAAATCCTGTCTCCGAGCAGTAATGCTTCGTCAATCTCATGAGTTACAAAGACAATAGCTTTTCTGGTACTATCCCACAGCTTTAACAGCAATGATATCATCTCTATTCTCAAATTATAATCGAGGGATTTAAAAGGTTCATCCATTAATAATAAATCGGCTTCAAAATTGAAAGCTCTGGCTAAGGAGCATCTTTGACGCATTCCGCCACTAAGCTCCGAAGGATAATATCCTTCAAAACCTTGCAAGCCAACATCTTTGATTAAACTGAGGCAGGCTTTTGTAGAACAGTTTTGATTAACTATGTGAATATTTTCATATACATTTCGCCAGGGTAAGAGCCTGTCTTCCTGAAATACATAGCTTATGGCAGTGCTGTAATTGGCTACTTCTCCCGCTGAGGGTTCTGCTAATCCTGATATTAGATTTAATATTGTCGATTTGCCACATCCTGAAGGACCAATAATACACACTACCTCTTCCATTTCAACACTAGTTGAAAAATTACTTAATACCTCAGTGTTACCATAATTTTTACAGACATTGGCCATATTAAAGATCATATTGCTTCCTCGCAGTACTTAAATTGAACAAGGCTGAGATCACCTTTTGCGACGTGTAACAAAGCAAAATAATGATTATACCCCAGGCAAAGACCATGTCTGTCTGAAGATTCATTCTGGCATCAGTAATACGTGAGCCCAGGCCGGTGCTGGCGCTCAATACTTCTCCCATTACCACTACCTTCCATCCCAAGCCAATGATAATAATCAGTGCTGATTTGAAATAGGCCTTCAATGAAGGTAAGATTATTTCCCTGATCATTTTGGTTTTGGAAAACTTAAAAACTCTGCCCATTTGGATTAGTTTTATATCAATATTATCAAAGCCTTCTTTGATATTTACCACCATTATCGGCACACTGGCGACAAATACAATAAAGATAGTAGCCTGCCCGTTTAAGCCAAACCAAATCATAGCCAATGTAATGTAAAGGATGGGCGGCATGGATTGAACAAAATAAACCAATGGTTCCAGCAGTCTTCTGACACGCTGATTAAGACCAATTATAATTCCTACGACACTGCCAACAAGCACAGCTCCCATAAGCCCCAGCATTAATCTTTTAAAGCTGATTAATGTTTCCGAAAACAGCAGATCACTTTGAAATATAGTCATCAGCGATTTAAAAGTTAAGACCGGTCCCGGCAGAACTAGCGGGGTATAAAATGTTGACAATCCCTGCCAACACAATAAAATCACTGCAAAAAGTAGTATTGATTCTAGCTTTACTGGCTTTTGCTGTCCGCTCCAAGCAAGTTTTTTTTTAGATTTGGCACTCCATATCCTATTGGTAGTAAAATTCTTCATCAGGCAATTTTCCTCCGATGCTTTCCGGCTTAAAGCTAGCTAGAATACTGTAGTATTTTTCTACATCTGGCTTAATATCTTGAGCCTGTTGATAGTCAAAACTAAAATTTGGCACAGCCTTTTCTATCAACTCACTATTGGCGTTCAGATACTTTTGGGCTAAGGAGCCTGCTTCACTGGGATTTTCAATGACCCAGGCTATGGCCTGTTCCAGTTGTTGACTGAATTCAGACACCTGTTCTTTATTTTCGCCGACATAAGTTCCATTTGCAACTACCCCAAAGCTTGGCATATTATATTCCTGCCCAACAGCCTCTTGCCATTTTTCAGAATAGTCCGAAATACTCCGGTAATTCTTAATATTCTCTTTGTTGGCTGTGACAAACGGCTCAGCATCTATAGCATACTTTGCTCGCTTCGATTTAATTAACTGAGAAATTTCAGTATGATTTGAGTAAACAACATTGACATTTTGCCCGATCTGGAGATTGTGTTCGCGTAAAAAAAACTGGGTTATCATATCCGGAACTGAACCTTTAGAAGGGACAAATAGCTCCTTGTCGACAAGATCATCCCAACTCTTAAAATCTGGATCAGTAGTGCTTAAATGCATCCCCCCCCAAAGAAAAACATTCATCAACTTCAAATCAAACTCTTTATTATACAAAATAGCAGCTGTATGCACCGGAACTATCAAGTAACTGTAATTGTATTCGGTAGCCAGCACCATCATTTTTTCCATGTCTGTGTAGATCTCCAGTTTTAAATCCACTTTGTCACCTAAAGCATTTGTTTCAGCCATTCTTAGTAAAGGAATTGCAGCTGGTGACTTTGGGATAACAATTACTACAGTCTGCTGTTCATCATCTGGAGCTTCGTTTGGCACAGCCTGTCTGCATCCAAACAGGCTAAGCATTAATACTAACAGTAATACAACACTCAAAGATTTTTTCATTATTCTCTCCCCAAACTAAATCCTCTTTCACAATTTGTCAGCAAAATATTGATGTTCAAATTGAACTTCCTCCATTGTTGTTGCAATTATATTTTTACTGTGGCTAGTTATCAAGCACCTTCTAATTTCAGACATTCCTGACATAAGCCGTATATCTTCAAAGATTGATACTTTGACTGAAATCCTTTCTCTTTCATCAACAGTTCGCTTAAATTGGATGGTAGCAATCCAGTTATATGAATTATTTTTCCACATTTTTCGCAAATCAGGTGATGGTGAATCTCATTTTTAGTTCTTTTAAACTCGTATCTGGCTGCACCATCACCAAAATCGTTCTTAGTAATAATACCATTTTTTTCTAGCATATCTAATGTTCTGTAAATAGTTGGCAGTGCAATTGGATGATTGTCCTGTTGCGACAGGCAGTAAATGTCTCCAACTGTCAGATGCTTGTATTTGTTTTCAATTAAAATTTTAAGGATTTTTTCCCTCTGATATGTTAATCTAATATCTTTTTTTTCAGCCAGTTTAACTATAATATTATGAACTTCTATTTCCATAGACAACCACCTTTTTTACTGATTACTTTATACAAGACCAAATTATTTTTATTTACATATACGTTTTGGATGAAACGGGAACTCCATCAATAACAACATTTTCTTCTTCACCTAAAAAACCAGTTACGACCAGATCAATGGCTTCATCTTCTGTTAAACCTCTGCTTCTCAGATAATTTAAGACCTCTTCTGATATTTTGCCAACCGAAGCCTCGTGGGTTAGCGATGCATCCCTGTTTTTGTTGATCAACTCTGGTATCGCTACAATATCAGAGTTATCCCCCAGCAGCAGTCCCATGCAATCCAGATGCCCGGTCCCAGCGGCATTGGCAAACATCCGACTTTGAGCGTGCAGCCGGGTGTTTTCTCTGGCAATCATTTTCACTCGAGATATACCATTGGACTTTCTTCCATTAAGATAAGTATCATCATACATCTCTATCTGACCCTGTTCACTTAATACCGTGGCTGCATAGTTTAGGGAGGCGTATTCATCTAAATAATTAATATTCTCTAAAGTCAGTTTCAGAGGGGCATGGTTGCATCTCTGAGAATAAGATACTTCTGAGCCTCTTTTCAGGGTAAGTTCCAGGTTGGAGTTGACCGTGTCATCTTTTCCCCAGCTATGCACGTGCTTAACTTTAAATCTGGCATTTTCCTTAACAACTATCTTCGTATGTCCAATATGTTTTCCATATAGATTTCCCCGCTGAGCAGCGCAGGTATTGATCATTTCAGCCTGAACATCTTGGTCAACAACCACCAGGTTCAATGAGTTCTGCGTGACATATTGGGAACACATAACTATGCTGGTTGTTATCGGCTGGGGTTGGGATCTTTTAACCCATATGAAATACCCTTCTTGAGGTTGCTGAGAAAAATACTCTCGGCACCAGGCGAACTGCTCATAGGCCTGGAGGCTGGTCAGTATGACAACCCCTTGTTCTCCAACTATGTCCACCTTATGATCCAGCTGGGTGTAGTTGGCATGTTTTGCATCTTTCATAACCATCCTCCTCAATTGTCTTCCAAATGCGCTTCCAGTTTGTTGATGAGCAAATTATTTCACCATTTAGCATAACGTGCGCGCAGTCCGGTCTGAAAAATCTTAGGGCTTTGCCTCGATGAGTTATCAGCAAAATAGATTTATCTGCAAACTCCTGTTTGACAACTGAACTCAATCTTTCAAGGTTTTCTACATCCAGACCAGCGTCCAGTTCATCGAGTATAATAAACTCCGGATCTAAACTGGTAACCTGAATGATCTCCGAGAGCTTTCGTTCTCCACCAGAGTAGCCCAGATTAATCTCTCTATCTAACAAACTTTCAATACCTTTTAAATTAACTTTTTTACGAGCTATTTTGTCTAACAATTTAGATAACCTGACGTTAATCGTCGGCGGGTTTTGATAAACAGCGGCCATACCCAGTTTAGCTCTTTCTTCAATACTAAGCCTGGTAATATCTTTACTGTCATACACAATCCTCCCCTTGACCACTGTATATTCCGGAAAGCCCATCAAAGTATATAGCAATGTAGATTTACCTGAAGCATTAGCACCCAACAGCACATGGGTTTCGCCCCTGGCAATTTTCAGGTTAACTTTTTTCAATATTTTTTTACCATTTACTTCGGTAGATAAATTTTCAATCTTTAACATGCTGCTCCTTTCCTTGTCTGTTAAGCCATTAATCTTCTTAGCCTTTTCTCATTCAGACATATGCGCTAAATTTTTTCACCTCCCGATAATGAACTTGATTCACTATCAGTATATCACAAACAGATTTCAATTGATAATGATTATCATTTATCTTGATTATAGTACACCTCAACCTGCTGAGTTGTATCTGTAGATACTATTAATTAAATTTCTTAAATTATACATCCCTGACGCACTGGTATACGCTGATAGTTGAACCATTGTCACCATATCCAGCAAGATAAACCAAGACACCCCCTTAAATAAAAACTACAATACTATTAAATTGCATGATAAAGGAGGAATTGCTATGTCAGTAACTTTTGAACCAATCGGCAAAGTTCAAATTGAGAATGGCAGATATTTTATTGTATTGGATAAAAAGCATTTTGAAGCAACCACAGGGTTAAATGAATACAGCCATATTCAGGTAATCTGGTGGTTTAATCTCTACGACAATAAACAAACCAGAGAGCACCGGGTGATTGAAAAACCCTATGTTAACGGACCAGATCAGGTTGGAGTGTTTGCTACCAGGTCGCCCGTCAGGCCTAACCCGATAGCATTAACGCCTTGCGTACTGCTCGATGTTGATCAAGACAAGCACCGAATAGAAATTGCTTCTATTGACAGCGAGCCCAATACCCCTGTCTTAGATATTAAGCCCTACCAGCCCTGTATAGATCGGGTCAAAGAGGTGCAAATGCCAGCTTGGTGTCAACACTGGCCCCAGTATTATGAGGATTCTGCAGATTTTGATTGGAGCAAGGAGTTTAATTTTGAAGAGTAAATGTCAATAAGGTTAACCAAAATATAAACAGACCGAATCAGTTACACCAACTGATTCGGTCACAATTTTGAGAGTATGATTTAATATTACTTGATATAGTTAATTGCATTCCCTTTTCTGGGTGGGGCCTGAACTGCAGGTATTGCACTGTAACCTAATGAAACACCATGAGAAGGTGTATACCCCTGGGGCAGTTTAAACCTTGTTTTGTATTCATCACCGGCTGTTTCAAACAGCCATTTGACATTACCAATCCAGCAGGAAGCTATCCCCAGCGATTGTGCTGCTATCAGCATATTCTCGGTGGCAACTGCACAGTCGATCTGAGGTACCAAGGCATCGTCCTGACTTGAAACAATAATAACCGTAGGCGCATGGTAAAAAATATTATATTCCTGATCCTTACCACTGTTTCTGAACAGCGGATTGGGGTGTTTTTTGAGTAAATCTTTAGTCTTAACATTTAATTCAGCCAGCATATCTTTGTTTTGAATTACAGTAAAATGCCAAGGTTGTTCATTAACAGCACTGGGGGCGTAGAGCCCGGCTTCCAGGATTGCAGACAGATCATCTTCGGGTACCAATCTTTTCTGAAAGGCCCTGATACTTCTTCTTTTTAAGATATCTTGGATAGTCTGATTCATAATATTCCTCCTATAACAATTGACTTTATAAACTTTATTTTAATTTTAACAAATAGTAAATAACGGCAGGCACACTTAGTACTGATAAAATGGTAGCTACAACATGTACTGTTTTTAGCAACTGATATGAGCCGACTTCAATGCTAAGCAGGGCTCCTGTTATAAACAAAGCCAAGACTGCCAGAACTGCGATGGCTATCAGCACAATAGCGGTGCTTGTTACATTGCCCTGCTGTATTAAACGGCGAACAACCAGCCAAGTGACTATTACAGCAGCTACAGACACTAACTTATGAGCTGAGAATAAAAGGTTATGATACGGTTTGCCCAAGCTGGTCAACCACATGCCTAAGACAATTGTTAAGACAAACAGTACCACAGGGTTAATTAGTTTTGGATTTGTGTTCATTTTGCTCTCTCCTTGTTTATGACATATTCTGGGGCGCTATCAAGCTCCGTATTTCCAGATCAAAACACTGTTCGTCAGTGGTGTTGGCATCGGGGCCGCCCTCAACCATGGCAGTATTATATACCGGTAGATACTTGAGCATCATTTATAGCTTACTTTTGTAACAGGGCAATAAAGAAGTCGATATGATCATATATCCGCCCCATTATCTCCTCAGTATCTTCATTCCATACCTCATGCATTAAATACTGATCCAGCATACCTTTCAAAGCATAGTAATACTCTGCAGTAACTACTTCAACATTACAGTCTTTAATGGAGCCATTTTCAATCATCATGCGCAACACCTTTTCAGTATAGCCCTTGCGCAGATAATACAGGTTATTTTTACCGAGTTCATAGGCTTTAGCATTTGTATAGCTTTCCATAAAAACAATTTGCAGCACCGTATAGTACAACGGGTTAGCCGTATAACTGCTGAATTTTTTCATATTTTCTATAAAGAATACTCTGACATCACCGGTACTGACAATTGCTTCAACCTCATCATCAGTTAAAACTACCTGTTCAGTTGTTGCGGCAAAGTACTCAAGGATACTGTCAAAGAGCCCTTCTTTGCTGTTGAAGTGGTTATAAAAAGAGCTGGCTTGAATATCTACAGAATGGCACAGCTCTCTGATTCCAACATTGGCGTAACCCTTTGTTGAAAACAGATAAACCGCACTGTTAAACAGCTTTTGCTTAGTGGAGCCTGCTTTACTAATCAAGCTTTCAAATATTTTCTGCTTATTCATTATTAAATCACCTCTTAAACAGCCATCTATTAACTAACGTTCGTTAGTATTTTAAAGGAGCTATCTGTTATTGTCAAGTACTAAATTTTTTAATGATCACTGGCTAATCTACCTGTTGCTCCAAACACGCTATCCAATTACAAATTATTTGGCATACAAACCATAATAAGACTAAAAGTAAAATTTATTAAAAAAACCTGTTGTTTACAAGCTATAGCTAATCAGATAAAATTATAATTGTAGTAGTTTATAATAAAGGTGGTTATGCATATGCCAAAAATATTTAACGATAATAACGTATCTTTTAAACTTAAACAGGCATCAGTACCTGAGTTCTGCTGGCATTCCAGCGTTAACCTGGCAGAATTGGTAGATTCTCAGCAGTTGAATTTTAATATCAGATCACTTGACCCTGACAGATATACCTATCCTTATCATTACCACTGGAACGCAGAAGAGCTCTTCGTTATTTTGTCCGGAAAAGCCCTGCTTAGAACCCCCAACGGGGTAGAAGAAGTTTCTGAAGGCGATGTTATCTTCTTTGAAACCGGCCCAGAAGGTGCTCATCAGCTTTATAACCACACCCAAGAGCCTTGTAAGTTTTTAGATATATGTACCAATATGGGCTTTGACGTCTGCCAATATCCAGATTCAAATAAGCTTGCTCTGAAAACAGGACAGGTTTTTCAGCTCGATGAGGAGGTAGATTATTTCAAAGATGAGGATAAAGTCAGAGAAAAGTGGGGCCACATCCCCAAAAGTTGATTTAAATCTAAATCGCCTGGTTTAAAAAATACTAACTTTAGCTAAGTAGCTTAAGCTGGTATTTTTTAGCTTTATGTCAAACAAAATCTTCGGAACTTGCGTTAAAGTTATCTAAGAGTTACTCATCAACTTGGTTCTGTTCTGGGTAAAAATCTGTTCTCATTACCGTTCATTTTGTTATAATGGTAACAATAATCTGATAAAAGATGCTATAATACTTTTGATGTTTAGAATATAATGTATAAAAAGTCGTGGGTGATTGATATGAAAAAAATATTTATACCTTACAAACTCTTTTTTATTGTATTTAGCTTTTGGCTGCTTATTACCTATAATTTCTCCCTGTTTAATATAACTATTGGCTTTTTGGCCTGCATTATAGTTATATTTTTCTCTAAAGGAATTATCTATGATCAAAACGGATATTTGTTTGCCAGTATAACTGCATTAACGATGCTTAAATACTCCTTCAACCTGTTGCTGGAGATATACAAGTCATCCTTTAGCTATATAGCCAGAATAATCAAAAAAGATTGTCAGCCCCTGGCTCTGGAAGTTGAACTCGATGTCAGTGATCCTTTGATAATATCTATTATCTCCAACTCCATAACCCTGACTCCAGGTACTATTACTATTAATGTACAGGGCAATAAACTCACTATCTTAACTCTTAAGGATTGTCAAGATCCAGTAACGGAAGTAGGTACTGAGATAAAAGAGAAGTTTCAAAGCTTTTTTATTGAGAAAGGATGATTAGGTGTTTTTATATATCACAATGATATTTTTAATAGCAGCGATTTTTTTTAGCCTGGCCCGCATGATTATCGGTCCCACTATCTGGGAAAGATTGCTGGCCTTAAATCTAATTTCGGCTAAGGTTATTTTGCTATTGGCTGTATATGGGGTATACAAAGATAATATTTTAATGTTAGATATAGCATTCTCATATGGAATTATCGGGTTTTTGTCATTAACCCTTATCTCTCGACTGGTCTTGAGAGGAGGCCGGCAAAAATGATTTATAAAATAATATTGGTAATATCCTGGTTTTACATCAGCTTTGGCATTATTGGTATTTTCAGATTTAAGAATATGTATTCACGTCTCTTAACCAGCAGTAAAATTGATACTGTTGCCTCCATCACTCTGATTTTTGCTTTAATTGTTAAGTCAGGGTTTACGCCTGTTTCGATAAGGTTAATTCTAATTCTCATTTTTATCCTTATTACCGGTCCAATCAGTAATCATGTCATTGTTAGATCAGCTTATTTAAATGATATACCGGTAAACCAAGAGGAGGTAACCTAGTGGCAACCATAGAAACCTTGCTGCAGTTTTTATTGATAATAACCACCTTGGTAATTATATTCAGCAAAAATAATCTCAAAATAATTATCTTTTTTTCTGCCTCTTCCCTGATTACAGCTAGCCTGTATTTTTTTAATAAGGCTCCAGATGTAGCTCTGGCTGAGGTGGCCATCGGCAGTGCTATTACTCCGCTCATATTTCTGATGGCTATTACCAGACAAAAAGACTTTGTGGTAATAAATCGCACTGAAGACGATTTCTTTAATAAAAGTCTTTCGAGAACCGGGGATGGTTACCAGTTTTTAGAAAAATTTACTGAACACTATCAGCTAAAACTAAGCATCTATAATAAGAAGTTAGCAAACGGCATCGGTGTTTTACGCAGTGGAGATGTGGATTTAACCATTCAAATGTGTCCCAGCACCAAGAAATATCTGCTTAAAGGTAAGGAAAGCAATATCCTGATGAACAAACTGGAACAGATGGCTCTGGAGGAACCTTTAATAGAAATACTGAAAGTCAGAGGTGAGATCAGTGATTAAAAGAATTCTGCTTATCGGCATGTTGATAGTTATTTTATGGGTTTTTATTGTTGCTATTGATGATTGCCGTAATTTACTGTCCACTTCCAGCAAAGACTATTATGTTGCCAACACCTTCAGCGACACTGGCTCCCGAAATGTTGTCACCGGTATCTATTTAGATTACCGACTTTTTGACTCGTTGTTTGAAGCGGGCATTCTGCTGATAGCAGTATCTGGAATCATATTTATAGCTAAGTCGGATGACAGCTATGCCGACAAGGAGATGTAATTGTGAAAAGTTCGCCAATATTAGTCTGCATCTGCAGAATCTTATATCCCTTTATACTGCTGTTCGGCTTTTATGTCATTATAAATGGCCATAATACCCCTGGTGGAGGATTTCAGGGTGGCGCAATTTTGGCAACAGCAATATTGACCACCTTTTTAATTGATAACGAAAAAATGATAAATGTCAAGTATTTAATAAGAGCAGAAAAGATCTGCTTCACCGGCATTTTGGTGGTTGCATCTGTCAGCATATTCACCAGAGGAAATTTTTTTACTAATTTTGTTGATTTAAGTAATATCAATTTAAAGCCGATTTTTCTGATACTGTTAAATATTATGATTGGCATTAAAGTTGCTCTGGGCTTGGTAGCAATATTTTCTACTTTTATTGATGAAGGAAGGTAATAAATAATGAATCCAATTTTAACATTCATTGTTGTTTTACTGGGTATTTATGGTCTGTGTAACAGCCGCAACCTGATAAAATCGATTATCTGTTTGAATATCGTTCAGACATCGGTAATTCTGTTGTTCCTAAACTTTGCTAATTTTTCTGGTAGCGGAATTCCAATAATTACTGGTAATACTGGAGAAATGACTGATCCATTACCTCAAGCTCTGATGATCACTGCTATCGTTATTGGTGCAGCTATTACAGCTCTTTCTCTAATGATTTGTGTTAAAATCTTTCATTATTATGGCACATTAAACTGGCATGAACTGATTAGAATGGAGGATTAGTATGGAATTTATTCCAGTATATCTGATTTTTATACCTATTTTAGCTTCAATAGTAATCTATTTATTCCATAATAAATACCTCAATTATCTGGTCTTTGTTGTTCAAATTCTGATAACAGCATTAACTCTAATTTTTTACCGGTCTTTTGAGGTCAACACAACTAAAACACTGGTTTTTGGATCATGGTCACAAAACATAGGTATAGCCTTAAAGAACGATCATTTATCCTTACTGTTTATGCTGTTAACTGTTCTGATCTGGTGGGCAATATTGATTTACAGCTGGAACAAAAGAAAGCATGATTACAAATTTCTTTTTTTTCTGATTTTTTTAGAGGGCTGTTTTTTTGGATTAATTCAAACCAACGACCTCTTCAATCTATTTGTTTTTATCGAAATCATAACAATTCTATCCACCATATTAATTTTGTATAAAAAGGATGGCTTTTCAGTCAGGGCGGGATTGTATTATCTGCTGTTTAACAGCGTAGGAATGATTTTCTTTCTTATCGGCTTAATCTTTTTATACAATACCAATGGAACCTTAAATATGGATCTCATAGCTCAAAGAATTGTTGCTGTGCGAGGTTCTGATTCGATTTTGTTTTCGTATGTCTTTATCATGGTTGCTGTGGGTGTAAAATCAGCATTTTTCCCGGTTTACAACTGGCTGCCCAAAGCCCATAGTGCTGCCCCTACTGCTATTTCAGCCTTGTTATCAGGGTTGTTAGTAAAAAGCGGCCTTTACGCTTTTATCAGATTAAATAACATGTATGGGCTGACCATGTTTAGCGATTTTTTCTTTTACCTGGGATTTTTCACTGCGATATCCGGAGCAATTTTTGCTATTTGTCAAAAGGATCTTAAACAGCTGCTAGCCTTTAGCACTATCTCCCAAATTGGAGTGATCTTAGTAGGACTAAGCAGCTTTACCGGCACAGCTTTTGTCGGAGGGGTATTTCATATCGTCAATCATGCCTTAATTAAATCATTGCTGTTTTTGGGAGCCGGGGTTATCATTAAAAACTATAGCAAGCTAAAAATAACCGAAATCAGAGGAGTTTTTAAGACTTTACCAGTTACTTCCAGCTTAATGATTATCGCTATGATTTCGTTGACAGGCGTTCCGCTTATGAATGGTTTTATCAGCAAATCACTTATCAAATATGGGCTGCAGGCATCACCATATAAATTGGCTATGTTTCATATCTTGAATCTTGGAACAGCTGTTTTACTGTTTAAGCTTGCTCAAATATTTTACGGAAAAGCTGTTAAAAGGAAAGAAAAGTCACTAGGCGATATTGCCCCCATAGTTTTGGTCAGCCTGGCCTGTATTGCGCTGGTAGTCTTTTACACCCCCATTGGCCAGCAGTTTTTCAATCTGAACCTTTCATTTATCAATTTCTTTAAATACTCAGACTGGATAACCTACTTTATCACAATTGTCCTGGCCTACTTGATTAACAAGTTTTTTGTGGCCAAAGATTTTAAAATTATCAGAAGTATCAGGCGGATAAACTTTAGTTTTGGGGCTACCAATTTTCTGCTGGTTTTGTTTGTTTTTATTATGATAGTATACAAATTCCTCGCTTAGGGTTTGAGGCTTCGTACTTACTGAGCTCACAAAATTAAACTCACCTCTGCGTTGCACGAATAAATCTGCCCAAAGATATACTATTTGTATTATCTTTGTAGCAGATTTTTTCTACGCCTTGATCTGAATTCAATTTTGTGAGCCTAGGT
>JANQLZ010000067.1 GCA_028280325.1 Bacillota bacterium | reverse complement strand
ATAAAATTGAAAAATACGGCTTATTTGTGCCAGCAATTTTCTTACTGGAGACTGGTCAGCCGCTGAGCTTTGTCTTTAGCCAGTTGGCGTACGGAGGTGCACCTTTCGGTGAAATGATTGTTAAAGATGGTCAACATCGGATCGAAGATTATGCTCAAATATTTGAAGACAGAAGAAACTTGAATGTTTTGATCGAAGCCTTACAGACCAGAGCACAGGAAGTACAAGTAGAAGAAGAAAAAGAGAAGTTAAGAATTAAGAGGCTGAAGGCAAAAATGAAAGAAGAGCAAAATGCAGCTGGAGAAAATTCCAAAAAAAAGAAGCGTTTCAAATTTCCTTGGTCCCGCAATTAGTTTAGAAGCAAATCTGGTACAGGGATAAGTCTTTTTTTTGGTTATCAAGTATACAATATAATTGAATACCTTGTTAAAAGTGAATTTATTATGCTATAATCTTTAAGGTGCATAACTGGCGAAGGAGGAGAGTCAATTGGCTATAGATCCGAAGAAGATTAAGTCTATCTTGGCTACGGATTGCGGTAGTACAACTACAAAGGCGATACTTATAGAGTTTGCTGATGGTGAGTACCGATTAATGAAACGTGGCGAAGCACCGACTACTGTAGAGGCTCCGTTCGAAGATGTTACTATGGGTGTTCGAAACGCCATAACCGAGATCGCGGAGTTGAAGAATCAGGAAATAACAGAAAAGGGAGCTGCTGTCTCATATTTAGATGACCATGGGGTTATTACGACCAGCCGCATTCCCAATCGTGATGAAAACAGAGGTGTTGACTTGTATGTTTCTACTAGCTCTGCTGGTGGAGGTTTACAAATGATGGTTTCTGGAGTTGTTAGTACTATGACTGCAGAATCTGCAGAGCGTGCTGCACTGGGTGCTGGTGCAATAGTAATGGATGTTATTGCTCAAAATGACGGACGAGCTGATTACCAGAAAATTCAGCGCATTAGAGAGCTACGTCCTGATATGATTTTGTTATCTGGAGGTATCGATGGCGGTACTACAGTTCACGTAGCGGAACTGGCAGAGATGATCCATGCCGCGCAGCCTCGCCCTCGACTAGGTATCGGATTTAAAATACCTATTATATTTGCAGGTAATAAAGATGCTCGACCCTTGGTTGATAAAATCTTAGGTGAAGAAACTGACTTGCGTATTGTTGATAACATTCGACCTGTATTGGAACAAGAAAACCTTGGCCCGGCTCGTGATGAGATTCATCATTTGTTTATGGAACATGTTATGGCGCAAGCTCCAGGTTATGATAAATTGATGACATGGGTAGATAACCCAATCATGCCTACTCCAGGTGCTGTAGGCAAGCTGATCGAAGAGACAGCCCGCCAAAACAATATTACTATTGTAGGAGTAGATATTGGTGGTGCCACAACTGACGTATTCTCAGTTTTTGAGGATGTTTTTAATCGAACAGTTAGTGCTAACTTAGGCATGAGTTATAGTATTTGTAATGTTTTAAATGAGGCCGGAATCGAGAATTTACTGCGATGGGTTCCGCTTCATATTGAGGTATCCGATTTGCGTAATCGCATCCGTAATAAGATGATTCGTCCTACTACAATTCCTCAATCGCTTCAAGATTTAGTGGTTGAACAGGCTATCGCCCGTGAAGCACTGCGTTTAGCTTTTGAGCACCACAAGACTTTAGCTGTAGGACTTAAAGGTATTCAAACCCAGCGTGATATTTCAGAGGCTTTTGATCAGACTGGTTCTGGTCAGACATTAGTAGATTTGATGGGTCTGCATATGATTATTGGATCAGGTGGTGTTTTATCACATGCTCCACGTCGAGTGCAGTCTGTTATGATGATGTTAGATGCCTTCCAGCCAGAGGGTGTTACTAAGCTGACAGTAGACAGTATCTTTATGATGCCACAGCTTGGAGTCCTTTCTGAAGTCCATCCCGTTGCTGCTACTCAGGTATTTGATCGTGACTGTCTGATTCGTTTGGGCACAGCCATTGCTCCAGTACAGGGTGTTAACAGCAAAGTTAAGCCCGGAAATGAGTGTGTCAGTGTAACCCTGAAACGTCAAGACGGATCAACAGACTCCATTAAAGTTCCATTTGGTTCTATTGCCCGTATGGATCTTGAAGTTGGTGAATTTGCTACAGCAGAAATTAAGCCAGCCAGAGGATTTGACTGCGGCAAAGGTTCTGGTTCAAGTATGACAATTGAGGTTGAAGGCGGCCTGTGCGGTGTAGTTGTCGATGCCCGTGGGCGTAAGCCGATGTATTTGCCAACCGAACCTAAAGAACGTGTTGCTAAATTGCTTGAGTGGATTGAATCTATGGATGTTTATCCGATTGAAACACTCAAAGGTTACTTGGAATAGTGTGGAGAGGAGTGAAGAATAATGGGTAGTGCATATACTCCGGGTCTAAAAGTTACTCGTTCTACTATTGTACGTAAAGTTCGTAAACTGCCTCTAAAAGGCGATGTTTTGGTTCAAAAAGGACAAAAAGTACAGCCTCATGACATTGTTTGTAAAACTATGCTACCAGGTGAACCAATCACAATGAACCTAGCTCAAACCTTTAATTACGATGTAAGTATGGCCGAAGAGATTGAAATGCTCAAAGATTTACTGGTCGTAAAGATAGGTCAAGAGGTGCAAAAAGGTGACTTAGTAGCCAAAAAACCAGGGCTTTTTGGTATAGAGTTTTTCAGTACTAAAGTTGAATCACCGATTACCGGTGTAATAGATAATCTTTCTGAGATCACTGGACAGCTGACAATTCGCAAACCGCCCGTTCCAATCCAGATTGAGGGATATATTCCGGGAGAGGTAGTAGAATTAATTCCTGAAGAGGGCGTAATTATTGAAGCCCATGCCTCGCTGATTCAAGGTATTTTTGGAGTTGGTGGAGAGGCTTTTGGTGAAATTATGGTTGTAGCTGACTCACCTGATCAAGTGCTGAATGCTGATATGATTACACCAGCATGCAAAGACAAAATTATAGTTGGTGGATCTTTAGTTACTGCAGAAGCTATGAGAAAAGCTGGCACTGTTGGGGCTACCGGTATTGTAGTCGGAGGCATAATTGACGTCGATTTAATTGAGTATTTAGGCTATGATATTGGCGTTGCTATAACTGGTACAGAAGATATTCCGATTACTTTGATTTTAACTGAGGGCTTCGGGGAGATTAGAATGGCCACCAAAACTTTTAACATGTTAAAAGATCTTAATGGCCAGATGGCTTCTATTAACGGCGCAACCCAGATTCGTGCCGGGGTAATGAGGCCAGAGATTATTGTAGCTAATGATAATGCTTATATTGATTCAATATCTTCAGTTGCAGAAGGCGGAATGACTAAAGGAACTTTGATACGGATCATTCGTGCTCCTTACTTTGGTCAGATTGCTACAGTCGACAGCTTGCCGCCAGAGCTGCAAAAAGTAGAGTCCGAAACAAAGGTACGAGTATTATTTGCCAAGCTACAGGACGGCTCAATTGTACGAGTTCCTCGTGCTAATGTTGAGTTGATAGAAGAGTAGGTTATAAATAATATAAAAGCTTTCTTGTATAAGAAAGCTTTTTTTGTTTTTACCTTCGTTTATACTGAGCTCCCATAATCTCTACGATTATACTTTGTTTTTTTAGGTAAGTGCTTTTGTTCCAAAACACTTTGTCATACGAAGAAATTTTCTCAAAGATATACTAACTTGTATTATCCTTGCAGAAAATTTCTTCTATTCCTTGAGCTAGCATCAATTCTGTGAGCCTCGTCTAATGGTACTTGCAGGCAGATAGTAGGTCATCTGAGTTCCATTATGCAATTGTTGGGCAATTGTTTGGCAATGGGCTGGCGATAGTTTGGCAGTTGTTATTACAATGGCAGAACCATTGTTTATGACTTGAAATATTACATAACACAGACTTAATTCTTTAACAAGTGTTCCAAGGTATGGTGCCAATAACTACCTATAAAACCGGTGAGCAAAATATTACCATTATGTGTTCCAGGATGTTAACAGATTCACTTCATCATTTTCCTCGTTCAATAAGTTACTTATGTGGAATTATCACCTTACTTATGTCTTGTAATTTATATTATTATGTGAGTATTTGTTAAAGAACATATGCTCTCACTGGTCTGTAAAATACTTTGGCGATAGCAGCTTTACGTAAGACAAAAACAATTGCCCAACAACAGCCAAGCTATTGCCCTACAATCGCCCAACTAATTTAACAAACCAACTGCACTACGCTTGCCAAAGGCAAGCCCACCCCAGTTGCGCAGCAATTTCCACCACGTTTGCGTCAGCAAACCCATTACAATGGATATCTTATAATGCATAAAAAGAGGATTTTAATCATTTGCAATGTAACTTAATAGTTACATAGATAAGTAATAAAATGATTAAAAGGAGAGGAATAGTATGAAACGAAACTCAATAGTTACTTTAGCATTACTGCCAATTTATATGATATCGAGATCAGATTTCTATAGAGAAGCTATTGTTATAGCGTTGCTTTTAATACTACACTATTATGTTGATTATAAACTGAATGACAGGGCCAGGTTAAAGTATATGGAGCGTTTACAGTATTGCATGGCAGCAACGTTAGTTGTAGCTTATTTAATAACTGAGGTTAGCACTGGAGTTATTTCATTTGGAAATAAAGCATTTTTTACTGGTTATACACCTATGAACATTATCGTTTTAACAATATTGATCTACATGATTCTAACCTCTGCTACAGGTGTTTTCACTTTACTGAAAAGTAAACAAAGCAAACTATGAGCTAGTAATCTATTATATTTCTCCCCATTGGAAGGTGCTTTTGGCCCAAAAAATATTGTAAACTAAAATATCTATAAAGATATAGTAATAATATCTTTATAGATATTTTAATTATGCCTTGAATGGAGGATTCTCAGGAACTACAACCAATCGTTCAAGCTATTGTTCCAGCAATCGTTAAAGCTATCGTTTAGCAATTGCCCTACTAACCGCCCCTCAATTTCCAAAAACAGCAGCCCACAATTGCCAATCTACTGCACAGACCATTGCCAAACGCTTGTAATTTACGTTAAGTATATAAGTCTTTGCTAAAGAACAGAGGGGGAGTGTAAAATACCTTGGCGATAGCAGCTGTACATAAGGAAAAAACAATTGCCCAACAACTGCCAAACTATTGCCAACCACTTGCCAACGGCAAGTAATTATCTACTCTTAACCTCAGCTATCAGTTCCCTGACCTTCTGTTCAATCATATCTCTGGTAGCCCTGAAGCCCTCAATTGGGCCCCCGGAAGGGTCAGTCAATCCCCAGTCATCCTTATAGGTGCTGGGTACGAACGGGCAGGAAACATTGCAGCCCATGGTGATCAAATAGTCTAATTCGTTCGGTATGTCGGACAACAGTTTAGGGTACTGCTGACTGATGTCAATCCCGACTTCTTTCATTACTGCTACAGCTAAAGGCTTAACCTCCGGGTATTCTTCAGTTCCGGCTGAATAAACATCCATTACCTCACTCCCCAGAGTTTTGGCGAATCCCTCTGCTATCTGGCTTCTACATGAATTATGCACACAGACAAATGCTACTTTTACCTTGTTCATTGGGGCAACCCTCCATAATTAGTTATTGCTTTTTGATACCACAAACGCGATCTATTGGCAATTTTTACTAAGGCCAACATTACGGGCACTTCTACTAATACCCCGACGACAGTAGCTAAGGCCGCACCTGACTGCAGGCCAAAAAGCGAAATTGCCACGGCAACAGCTAATTCAAAGAAGTTGCTGGCTCCAATCATGGCCGCAGGTGCAGCAATATCATGTTTAAGCTTCCAGGCTCGAGCCCACATGTAGGCGATAAAGAAGATTAAAAATGTCTGAATTATTAGTGGAACAGCGATTAAACCGATGTGAACCGGATTGCTTAAAATCACTTCACCCTGAAAGGAAAAGATAATAATCAGCGTGAACAGCAGCCCCACTATGGTAATGTTATCAAACTTTTTGATAAATACCTGTTCATAATACTCTTTGCCCCGAGAATTGACAACAATTCTTCTGGTAATAAAACCGCCCAGTAAAGGCAGCACCACAAAAATTCCCACAGATAACAGCAGGGTATTATAGGGTATCGGCACATTGCTTACCTTAAGCAAAAAGGCCACAATCGGAGTGAAGGCAAACAATAAGATTATATCATTGACAGCTACCTGAACCAGTGTATAAGCGGGGTCTCCTTTGGTTAAATGGCTCCAAACAAAGACCATGGCTGTACAGGGGGCTGCCCCCAGTAAAACCGCCCCGGCCAAATACTCAGAAGCCAAGTCAGTATTGATCCATTGTTTAAAGACAATTTTTAAAAAGAAGGCAGCAATTAAATACATGGTAAAGGGCTTTATCAGCCAGTTCACAACACAGGTTAAAGTCAGTCCTTTGGGGCGTTTAGTAGCCCTGACAATACTCGAAAAATCAATTTTCAGCATCATCGGATAAATCATTAGCCAAATCAGAACTGCTACCGGCAAAGAGACCTCAGCGTATTTGAACTGATCCAGGGTTTGAGGAACAATGGGCCAGAACTGGCCGATCAAAACCCCCACGAAAATACATAAGGCTACCCAAATTGTTAAGTAACGTTCAAAAAAACCGATCGGCTTGGTTTGATTTGCACCTGCTTTATCAGTCATTTTCAACCTCCTTCTTGATGGTTTGCAGCACAGCTTCTTTATTACTGCGGATATCCTGACAGCTAAGTCCATGCTGATAATAGCTGTATAACAGGCCAAGGTCTTGTCGATAAATATCATTGCTCCGGAACTGGTTTTTAAGGTAACTTATCAATTCTGAATTATTTTTTACAAAATTATCATTCAATCTATAATGAACCCACTGGGCATCTTTGGAGGCGCAAATCATACTGGCGTTCTTCAGCTTGCTTAAGTGCCGGGAAACATTAGATTGAGTCATATCCAAAATTGTTTCAATCTCACAAACACATAGCTCATTTTTCATTAATAAATTGAAAATTCGCATCCTGTTTGTATCACTTAATGCTTTAAAAATTTCAATCATTCAATCAACTCCTGTATATTACTATATTCGATTATAATCATATACTAGCAAAAATGATTTAATTAAGCAAGAAAAAATATAAAAAACTGCATATTAAATTGACTAACCAGCAAACTAATTGAGAAAGAAGGTGTAGTATTGAGACATTATCGTTATTTTGAAAATAGAGAAGAGATAACTAAAGAGCGTGAAGAAGAGCTGATCGATATGCTGGCCAGTAAAATATACAAACACGGCCTGGAAACCCCGGCGATCTTTATGGGGGAACTGGCCAAACCGATGTCTTTTTTAATGAGCTCGCTGATGCATGGCGCCGCCCCGATATTATCTCCGATTATAGAGTTCAGAAAGGTTGAAGAGTTTGCCTTTTTCTTTGAAAAACGAGCTAATATTGAAAAGCTGCTGCGACGGTTAGAGGCGATGATAGTCCGAGAACCCAAAAAAACTTAAATCATTCTGTCTGAGAGAGGATAACTCCGGATAATATTAACAAGGCCCCTATTCCACCTCTGAGAGTTAAGACCTCACCGGCGATGATAAAGGCAAAAATAAATGAAAACACCGGCTCACTGGAAAAGATTAAAGCTGTATGAGTCGGAGTTGTATAGCGCTGCAAACCGTTTTGGGCTAAAAAGGCCAGTGAGGTGGCTGGCACAGCAGTTATCACCAAAGCCCACCAGACATTATTGCTCCAAACAACCGGGGCATTAATCTCAAAGACCAGCATCGCTACTGAACTCAAGACTGCTACCGTAAGCAGTTGAATGACAGTAATCGCAATAGCATCATAGGACTTGCTAAATTGGGCAACAGTATAAATGTGCAGGGCAAAACAGATAGCGCAGAGGAAAACCAGAAAGTCGCCTAAGGCAATGTTGAATCCGTTTAAAGACAGCAGCGCCAGGCCGATAGTTGCCACAATAATACCCACAGTTGTTTTTCTACCCGGCAGTCTCTTGTCAACAATAGCCACAATCAAGGGAACAAAAACAACACTGAGGCCGGTTATAAACCCAGTTTTTGCTGCTGATGTAAATTGTAAACCCATGGTTTGAAATGCGTAGCCGCCAAAAAGCAGAGTTCCGATTAAAAACCCTGCTTTCCACATCTGTTTGTCTCGCCAAAAAGTAAGTGAAGGCCGCAATACTGCCAGGCTTAAAGCTGCTATCGAAAATCTGACCGCTAAAAAAGTGAAGGTCGGCATGTCTGCTGTTGCCTCTTTAACAATAATAAATGTACTACCCCAAATCGCAGCTACAAGTAAAAGAGCAAGGTCAGCCTGCCATGCTTTGAATTTCACGAGCGTTCATCCTTTCCGAACAGTATTACATAATAGATATCTTACCAGTAAAATTCTATCTTGTGCAGGAAAAACGCAAAATTTTAATAGATTTTTTATTTATTGACATACTGATTTAAGATTTTTATAAACCGTCTGTAAACTAAAGCAACTGCTATGGAGCTGATAGTACCTCTCAATAAATTATATGGAATTATTGCAGAAATCACCAGCGGTTTAATCTGCTCCGCCGGGATTCCCCAGATCGGTAGCGCCACATAAATATTCATGATTGTCATAACCATAGTCATGGTGATAACACCCGTAATCAATCCCAAAATAGCCCCTACAAAGCTTTTCTTGAGTCTATGGTATATTAGACTTGCGACAAAAACAAAAGACACTGTGGCGGTTAAGTTCATAAGGGCTCCAATCAAACCACTTTTGCCCTTTGTTATCAAGAAGACAAAGGCTTTGACCGTAGCGATCAACACCCCGGCTACCGGGCCCAAAGCATATGAACCAATCATCACCGGGACATCGCTCAGATCGTATTCCAGAAACGGTGCTGCCGGTAACAGTGGGGTTTGAATCCACATTAGAACTGTAGCTAAAGCAGCAATAAATCCAATGGCAACAATATTTCGAGTTGAGTAACTCATTTTGGTCCTCCTCATGACCTCTGGAGCAAAAAGCCCCGGCTTTAAAAAAGCCAGGGCACGATTATTAAATCCTTCTTTCATCCGGACTATACCGTCGGCATTGGAATTTCACCAATTCAACATTGCTGTTCGCGGGCTTTAACCGCCGGTAGGGAATCTCACCCTGCCCCGAAGGTAGATATTATATTTCTACAATAGTATATTATTTGCCGGTTGAACATGTCAAGTTTGTTTTTTCAAATCTTTTTGTCTGATATAATAAGGCTATGTTTAAACTTAATGTTATACTATTGCCCTGTAAGCCATCGTCTGAAGGAGTCAATTGCTCGGATGATTGGCAGACAGATATTTTAACTTAAGTTTTCGAGAAAGCAGGTCAGGTATGGTAGAAATTAAAACTAAAACAGCCGCCCAAACCCAAAAGTTGGGTAATTTTTTGGGGACAAAATGGTCCGCTGGTGACCTGGTGCTCCTCAATGGGGAATTGGGTGCTGGTAAAACCACTTTAGTGCGTGGGGTGGTGGCTGGAGCAGGAGGCCCCAGTTCCAATGTAACGAGCCCATCTTACACCTATTTGAATATATATCAGGCCGATTATCCGGTGTATCATTTGGATGTTTATCTTTTAAACAGTATTGATGATCTCTATCAAATCGGAATAGAAGAACTGTATCCGCAGGGCTTGGTAATCATTGAGTGGGGCAGCAAATTTGCCTCCGACCTGTTGGGCCCGTACTGGGAGATAAACATCGCTTATACCGATGTGGAGCAGGAAAGAACTGTCACAATCCGGCCTCCTGAAAACAGGCTATATCAAATGAAGGAGTTGGCTTCTTTTGGCGATTTTAACGTTTGATACCTCGAGCAAAGTATGCACTGTTGCTCTGGGGAATAGAACTAAGCTGTTGGTTGAGCATACCCTTAATCTGGATTACACTCATTCAGATTATTTACTGCCTTTAATACGACAGTCTTTGGCAACCGCCCAGTTAGATATTACTGATATCCAGGCCATGGGTATAATTGTCGGTCCAGGCTCTTTCACGGGGCTGCGGATAGGTTTGGCAGTAGCTAAAGGATTGGCCTTAGCTGCTCAATGTCCGTTGTTTTCCTTTACCTCGTTGGAGTCGCTGGCTGGCAGACACTGGGGGGCTCAAGCACCGGTAATGGCCCTGGTGCCGGCCCAGAGAGGAGAGGTTTACGCTGGCCTGTTTGACTGCTCAGGTGGTCGCCCCATGTTGAAGGGTGATTACTTTATTGGCAAAATAGCTGATGAGGTCAAAGAATTGCTGACCGGGTTTACCAGGTTTTATGTAGTAGGCAGTGAATATCAGCTGTACGCCTCGGAACTGGAGAAACTGTTTGATCTCCGGTTGATAAAAACTTCAGCGGTTCATAAAATGCCTAAGGCAGCCTATATTATACCGTTAGCCCTTGACGAACTCGATGCCGGGAAAGAATCCTGTAATCTGGAATCGTTGGAGCCATTTTATATGCGCCTTTCTGCTGCTGAGCAGCGCAGGCAGGAAAAGGAGAATAGAGATGTTGAGCAGTAGAGCAATGACCATTGAAGACCTGGAGCAGGTTCTTAGCATAGAGTACTCAACCTTCTCTAATCCATGGAGCAAAAGCTCTTTTGTCAATGAGCTTACTCACAATGACCATTCTCGTTACCTGGTTCTGCTTAGTGATGACTGTATTGTCGCTTATGGTGGCATATGGCATGTCTTGGATGAAGCACATATCACTACAATTGCTGTAGATCCCAAGTTTCAGAGACAGGGGCTGGGCCAAATAATGCTGGAACTATTACTCACCAAAGCGGTGTCCTGTGGGGCGGCAGATATAACCCTGGAAGTCCGGGAGTCGAACCTGGCAGCCATCAAGCTGTATCAGAAGAACGGCTTTTTTATTGGCGGGAGAAGAGTGCGTTACTACAGTGACAACAATGAAGATGCCTTGGTCATGTGGAAAAGAGATATCAACAAGCATCAAAAGATTAAAAAGATGGTGAATAAAAATGCCTGAAAGAATACTGGCGATTGAAACCTCCTGTGATGAAACCTCGGTGGCAGTTGTTGAAGATGGCTACAAGGTTTTATCCAATGAAATATCATCCCAAATAGATCTCCATAAAATTTACGGAGGTGTAGTTCCGGAGATAGCATCACGCCGTCATCTAAAAAACATTTTACCGGTTTATAACACTGCTCTGGCGGACTCCGGGCTGACAATAGCGGATATCGATGCCATAGCTGTAACAGCTGGCCCTGGGTTAATCGGGGCGCTGTTGACTGGCCTTTCTTTTGCCAAGGCGCTCTCCTTTGGATTCAATAAGCCGCTGGTCACTGTCAATCATTTGGCTGCTCACTTGTATGCCTCGTTTATCGGGCACCCTGATTTGAAGCTGCCGCTGCTGGCTTTGGTGGTTTCCGGTGGACATACGGAACTAATCTATCTGGAAGAACATCTGAAATTCCAGAGGATAGGGCATACCCGTGATGACGCTGCCGGTGAAGCATTTGATAAAATAGCCCGTCGGCTGGGGTTAGGATATCCTGGGGGGCCGATAATTGAAAAAAGAGCTTTACATGGAAATGAAACAGCCTTTGATTTTCCCCGTGCCCTGGCCAAAGAAGCAACCCTGGATTTTAGTTTTAGCGGCCTTAAGTCGGCAGTTATTAATGTTATACACAGATACGAACAAAGGAATGATCAGGTTCCGATAAATGATATAGCGGCCTCTTTTCAACAGGCTATTATTGATGTTTTAACTCTGAATACTCTGAAAGCGGCGCAGTTGATGAAGGTGAAACAGGTTGTTTTAACTGGTGGAGTAGCCGCTAATGGTTCACTGCGAAAGCAGATGATGACCAGACTGCACCAGCATGATATTAAGCTCAGTTATCCCTCCAAAATATTCTGTACTGATAATGCGGCTATGGTTGGTGTCGCTGCCCACTATTACCTGTCGCAGGGACTTATTGCGGACTTGGATGCCAGTGCTTATGCCAATTTGCCAATCGACCAGCATCCCCGGTAAACCAATTGGAGTTATATTATGAAAGATATAAAAAGTCTGAAAAAAGAACTGAGGAAGAGAATACTGCAGGAGAGGAGCCAGATAGCAAGCGATTTCAGAGATAAGGCAGACCAGAGCATCCAAGGATCAGTGCAAAGAATGTGGGAATACTGGCAGGCCAAAAAGATCTTATATTATGTTGATTATCGTGGAGAAGTATCCACAAAAAACCTGATTGACACTGGGTTTAAAGCTGGTACAATAGTATGCGTGCCCTTAACTATCCCCAAGACCCGGAGCATACTCGCCTATCAAATAAAATCCTGGCATGACCTTCAGCCAGGAAACTATGGAATTATGGAGCCAAAACCAAAGCAGTGTCCATTAATCGATTTAAGAGATATTGAGTTAGTCATCACTCCTGGCGTGGCTTTTGACAAGGATTGCAACAGGTTGGGTTATGGTGGAGGGTATTATGACCGTCTAGTTGCAAAGTTACCTGTCGACTGTAAAAGAATTGCGCTGGCTTATCAGCTGCAGATTGTAGCAAGCGTTCCTTTTGGAATATATGATGTGCCGGTAGATGCAATTGTCACAGAAAAAGAAATAATCAGGAGGAAGGGACCGAAATGAGTAACTTGAAACCCGGTGAGATCCGCGAAGCAACGATAGCGATTGGCATCAAGAAAGCTAAGCGATCCACCTGGTTGACGATGTTGTTAGCTTTTTCCGCCGGATGCTACATTTCATTCGCCGGGATTGCTTCAATTATGATTTCCCAGGATGTATCTCAATATTTGGGGTATGGCATTTCCAAAATGGTGGCCGGAGTGATATTCAGTTTAGCGTTGATTCTGATTTTACTGGCCGGATCGGAATTATTTACTGGTAATAATTTATTGATTATGGCTGTTATGCGCAAGAAAATTTCAATATCATCAATGCTTAAAAACTGGGGTTTAGTGTATTTTTTTAATTTTGTCGGGGCAGTTTTTGTGGCCTGGCTGATGGTCAGATCAGGTTTGTGGAATACCAATGGTGGTTTAGCCGCAACTGTAGCCGTTAGAGCGGCCCAAGCTAAGTTAGGGTTAACATTTAGCGAGGCGCTTATCCGCGGAGTATTTGCCAATTGGCTTGTTTGTCTGGCCGTTTGGGTAGCTACCTCAGCTACAGATGTATGGGGCAAAATAATATCTTCTATAGCCATTATAACCCCGTTTGTAGCCAGCGGTTTTGAACACTCCATTGCCAATATGTTTTATATCCCAACCGGAATAATGCTTAAAGGATCTGAATATGTAGCTCAGGCAGCAAAATTAGGGGATTTAAGCAGTATTTCATGGGGAAGTATGATTACAGCCAATCTGATACCGGTAACCATCGGCAATATCATCGGTGGAGCATTCTTTGTCGGCGTCTTATACTGCATAGCTTATACAAAAAAGTAACCCAAAATTATACCCATCTACAGCACGTGCCAGAAGATGGGTTTTTGCTGTTTTCAGTTTTTTAATAATAACTTAAATGAGCAGTAAAACAGACTTTTGTCGATAATATCAGCTCAATAATAATAATGCGCACTTTTTTTTGTTTTACCCTTGACTTTTAAAATAATATTGGTATATTAATGTATGAACTTAGCACTCACTTAAGTAGAGTGCTAATAATCATAACAGGAATCAAAGGAGGCATACAAGTGAATATCAAACCTTTGGCTAATCGTGTAGTAATTGAGGTTTTGGAGCAGAAAGAAACTAAGGTTGGCGGCATAATCATGCCGGATTCTGCAAAGGAAAAACCCCAAGAGGGTAAGATAGTTGCAGTTGGGATTGGAAGCAGGGCAGATAATGGTGATATTATTCCAATGGAAGTTAACGTTGGGGACATAGTATTATTTTCAAAATATGCAGGCAATGAAATTAAAGTTGACGGAAATGAGTATCTGGTGATGAAAGAAACCGATATTCTAGCCATTGTTAAATAACAAACGAGGAGGGTGTACATAAATGGCCAAACAATTTAAATACAATGAGGATGCCCGTAAAGCTTTAGAGCGCGGAGTTAATTCATTATCTAATGCTGTTAGAGTAACTTTAGGCCCTAAAGGCCGTAATGTAGTACTTGAGAAAAAATTTGGAGCTCCTCTGATAACCAATGACGGTGTGACAATTGCCCGTGAAATCGAATTAGAAGACCCATTTGAAAACATGGGGGCGCAGTTGGTTAAAGAGGTTGCCACTAAAACAAATGATGTTGCCGGTGACGGAACAACTACTGCTACTCTACTAGCTCAGGCAATTGTGCGCGAAGGGTTAAAGAACGTTGCAGCCGGAGCTAATCCGATGATTTTACGACGAGGTATCGAAGAAGCTGTCAAGGTTGCAGTGGAAGAGATTGAAAAAATGAGCATCACCATTCGCAGCAAAGAAGACATCGCTCAAGTTGCTGCCATCTCAGCCAACGAATCAGAGATCGGAACATTAATAGCTGAGGCTATGGAGAAAGTTGGTAATGACGGAGTTATCACTGTCGAAGAGTCCAAGAACATGAACACAACTTTAGACGTAGTTGAAGGTATGCAGTTTGACCGCGGCTATGTATCTCCATATATGGTCACAGACCCAGAAAAAATGGAAGCGATTCTTGAGAATCCCTACATTTTACTCACCGATCGTAAGATCAGCAATATTCAGGATTTACTGCCTTTGCTGCAGCAGATCGTTGAACGCAGCAGTTCTCTGTTGATTATTGCCGAAGACATCGAAGGCGAAGCTTTGGCTACTTTAGTAGTTAACAAATTACGTGGTGTGATGAATGCGGTAGCAGTTAAGGCCCCAGGCTTTGGTGATCGTCGCAAAGCCATGTTGGAAGATATAGCGATTTTAACCGGTGCTCAGGTTATTGCTGAAGATTTAGGCCTAGAGCTTAAGAGCACTGAATTAAGCATGTTGGGTCGAGCCCATCAAGTGCGCATCAACAAAGAAGAGACAATTATTATTGACGGTTCAGGTGATCAGGAAGCCATCAACAGCAGAGTAAAACAGATTAAAATGCAATCTGATGATACAACATCTGATTATGACCGCGAAAAACTTCAAGAGCGTTTGGCTAAGCTTTCTGGCGGCGTTGCAGTAATTCAGGTTGGAGCTGCAACTGAGGTGGAACTTAAAGAACGCAAATTACGCATCGAAGATGCCTTGTCAGCTACCAGAGCTGCTGTAGAAGAAGGCATTATTTCTGGCGGCGGAACAGCATTATTAGAGATCCAGAAGCAGGTTGGCGAGGTTGCTGAGACTTTAGAAGGCGATTCGATGACTGGTGCTAAAATTATTGTTCGCGCTTTAGAAGAGCCAATTCGTCAGATCGCTATCAATGCCGGCCTTGAAGGAAGCGTTATCGTATCTGAAGTCTTAAAAAGAGATATTGGCGTCGGTTTTGATGTTTTGAAAAAGCAATATGTCAACATGATTGAAGCAGGCATCGTAGACCCAGCCAAGGTTACCCGTTCTGCCTTGCAAAATGCTGCCAGCATCGCTGCTATGATTCTGACCACCGAAACTTTAGTAGCCGATATTCCAGAAGAAGAGCCACCAATGCCAGCAGGCGGCATGGGCGGTATGGGCGGCGGCATGCCGATGATGTAGTAAGACGTAGAATTATCAGCTCAATATATAAAATATATCATCAGAAAAGCTCGTGCCTGGCGAGCTTTTCTTTTTTGTCTGGTAAGCAAACGCTAAAAATAGGATAAACCATTGCTAACCTTCTATCTATGGTATAAAATTTTACATATCTATTATTGAAAATCTAGGCTCTCCCATATTTTGCGGTATCTTTGAAAGGCATTTATTATATGAAGTTTTTAAAAAAATACTCACTTTTATTAGCTATTTTAATAACACTGGCTACAGTTAGTGTCGTTGCCAGTTTAACTCAAAACACAAATGACAGTGCAATCCGGGCAGTTAATGGCTACATTGATTTATCTGATCATAGTTTGGCAGAACAGGGACCTGTTAGCTTGAAGGGGGAGTGGGAGCTGTATAAAAACCAACTTTTGACCTATGCCGATTTTCAGAATAACCAGCCGCTGAAAGGGCAGCTGCAGATTGTACCAGGGAGCTATGTGCCCGTTAATCCGGCAAAAGGCCAGTTAGGCTATGGCTATGCAACATATCGACTGCGCGTCAAGGTAAATGATGAGGTTGATATTCTGGGCCTTAAAATACTGACCATGTCCACCTCCTACAAACTGATGATTAATGAAAAAGTAATTGCTACCAATGGGGTAGTCGCAGATAACAAAGAAGATTATCAAAGTAATTACCGACCTCAGGCAGTAGTATTTGAAGCACCCCAGGATACTTTCGAGATTATTGTTCAGGTAGCCAATTACACCTACAACCGTACGGGCATGTGGCATAGCCTGGTTTTAGGAGATTATCAGCAAATTATTGAGTCCAAAGTTGCCTCAACCAACAGAACTATTTTGTTGCTGGGCGGAATTATTTTTATAATTATCTATCAAATTGGTATTTACTTTTTGCAGCGAAAAAATAATAAAGCTAGTCTGTATCTAATCATCAGTATGTTGATAGTTTTAATCCGAATACTGTTTACTGGTGACTACCTGGCAACCAATTTATTTAAAGATATGCCTGTTTCATCAATAGCATGGTTTGAATACATCACCATCATTTGGGCTCCAGCAATCATAAGTCTGTTTAACTATCAACTGTTTAAAGAAGAGATTCCTGAAATAGCAATAAAAACTATCATTGGTATTACTGTAATTAACTCAATCTTAATAACTGCTTTGCCAACTAATATCTACACTCAATATAAAATAATAGTCGAGACGTTTTATATCAGTGTTTTTCTGTACCTGATCTGGTGTAACTACAAGTCGCTTCAAAAGGGCCGTACATTTGCCGGAATATGTCTGATAGGACAGGCAGTTATCGTGGGGGCCTGCATTATCGATGCCTTGTATTTCAGGAATATTATCACTATAGTCGAAGGTGGTACTGTACCTTATTCCGTTTTTATTATCGTCATTATTCAGATTTTTATTGTTACCAAGCGCTATGAAAAATCGATTGACGATGTCAGACTGCTTTCCAGAAAACTAATTCAACAGGACAAAATAAAAGATGATTTTCTGGCCTACACATCTCATGAAATCAGAACCCCATTACACGGTATGGTCAGTTTGGTTGAGCATATAATTGACAGTGGTGATAATCTCCATGAGGCGCAGAAAAAGAACTTAGGCTATGCGTTGAGTAGTGGTCAGCGTTTGGCAAATCTCGTCAACAATATACTGGATTTTGCTAAATTAAAGAACAATGATTTGCGACTGGAGTTTAAAGATGTATCGCTGACAAATGTAACACAGTTTGTCATTGAAACTCAAAAATATCTGCTTAAGGACAGTGATGTTCAGCTGTACCATCAGCTAGATCCTAAGATATTGGTATACGCTGACGAAAACAGATTGATTCAAATTTTAACCAACCTGATTACAAATGCGATTAAGTTTACTGAATCAGGTCAGATCACTGTTGGCAGTGAAGTAAATCAATCTCAGGTTATCATCTGGGTTGAAGATACCGGGTCTGGTATTCCTGCTGATAAGCTGGAAACTGTTTTTGAAGCCTATCAGCAGTTAGAGGAAAGTCGTCATACCCTGGGTACAGGATTGGGACTGAATATAGCTAAATACCTGGTTGAACTTCATGGAGGCAGAATTTGGGCTGAGTCGGAGCCAGGTACTGGATCTAAATTCACTTTCACCCTGCAAACTGGGAAAGGGCTTAAGCTTGAGCCCTCTAATTTAACCCCTGTTCAGCCCGAACCTAGGATGCTGGATGCCGATTTTAGCAGCCTTAAAATATACCATTCAGATCAGAAAAATGCGATTTTAATTGTCGACGATGATGCTACAAATCTCCAATCACTGATAAATATTCTGTCGGGAGAAAGGTATCAACTCTTAGTTACCTCAGATAGCAGTGAGGCAATTAAAGCTATTAATAATTATCATGTAGATATGGCAATTTTAGATGTGATCATGGATGATGTGTCCGGCTATGAGTTGTGTCAACACATCCGTAAAAAATACACCCTGTATCAAATGCCGATCTTACTGCTTACAGCCCAGGTCGATACCCAGGCCTTGATCCATGGGTTTAGATCCGGAGCCAATGACTTTTTAACCAAGCCATTTAGCAGCGAAGAGTTGAGGGCCAGGGTTAAAACCTTAATCACGATGCAGAATTCAGTGATAGAGGCCATTAATAATGAAGTAGCATTTTTGCAGGCCCAAATGAAGCCCCATTTTATTTATAATGCTATCAATGTACTGGTATCTCTCTGTGAAACAGACCCCGAGCAAGCCGGGGATTTGCTGATAGAGTTCAGCCACTATCTCAGAAAAAGTTTTGACTTTAACAATGCCAAGAGTTTGATTCCTTTGGAAAGCGAGATTGAATACATTAAGTCATACCTCAAGCTGGAACAGGCCAGATTCGTAAATAAGATTGATTGTGATTTTGATGTTGATGACCACCTGGGCCTGATGATTCCGCCGTTAATATTACAGCCGCTGGTTGAGAACTCTGTTCAACACGGGATTCTAAAAAAACCCGGTGACGGCCGGATTGATATACGTGTCGTCCGCAAGTCTGAACATGTTGTTATTACCATTGAAGATAACGGAATAGGTATGGACCAGAGCGAATTACATAGTATCATGTTTGGTAAAGGCAGTAGCCACAGTGTCGGACTGAAGAATATTAATAAAAGACTAATGTATTATTATGGCACCAGTCTGAAGATAGAAAGCGAGCCGGGCCAGGGCTGCAAAATAACCATTACAATACCATTTTTAAAGGAGGAGCCTGATGAAAGCACTGATTATTGACGACGAGCAACACGCCATCGCCCGATTGAGCAGGTTATTAGCTCAGATACCGGCTGTAAATGAAACTGTGGCTTTTAGCGATCCAGTTAAAGCCCTGGAATACATGAAGAAAAATAAGCAAGATATTGTTTTTCTGGACATAGAAATGTCTGTCAGTGGATTAGAAATATTTAGCCGTATCACAGAGATAGAGGCGTTTGTCCCTATTGTATTTACTACTGCTTACGATCAATATGCTGTTGAAGCATTCGAGCTGAATGCCGTTGATTATCTGCTCAAGCCGTTTAGGCTGGCCAGGCTCCAAAAGTCTGTTGATCGGGTAATAGCGTATTATCAAATGTTAAGTCCAGATCAGGCTAAGCCTAAAGAGCTGCGGATAGAATGTTTTAAGAGACTGACTGTGTATTACGATAATAAAATAATTAATCTGAACTGGCGAACGAAAAAAGCAGATGAACTGATAGCCTTTCTATTGTGTGAGAATGGGGATTTTGTCTCAAAGGACAAAATTATCGAAAATCTATGGCCGGGATCTGACAGAAAGAAAGGGCTGAGCACCCTCTATACAACGCTTTACTATCTACGTCATCAGCAACAAAACTCTCAGGCCAAAATACCAATTGAATCGCTGCGCAGAAAAATGCGTTTTAATACCGATAATGTCCAAATTGATTTGGTTGAAATGGCAGAGCAATATAAAAGGTTTCAACAGGGCCTCAAAATAAACAAATCCTATATCATAGAGCTGTATAAAGGCATGCTGTTTGAAGAACACGACTATCCCTGGGCGGTTATTTTACAGGCTCGATATGAGAACATGTATCAGCAAATGGTTAGCTGCCTTTAAACAAAATATTGGGCGCTCTACACGCCCAATATCATTAAAAGTTTTTTCTTAAAAACTCCTCTATTTTAGCCAGGCCTTGAATGATGTTATCCATCGGGCAGGCACAGGATATACGGATATAGCCTTCACCATATTTTGAAAAAGCATCACCTGGAATACAGGCTACTCCTGCTTCTTCAACCAGCCTCAGAGCAAAATCAAAAGAAGGGATGCCCAAATGCCTGATAGATGGAAAAATATAAAATGCCCCGCCAGGTTTATGGGTAGGCAAACCGATATCATTTAATTTTTTCCAGGCATAATTGACCCTTTCTCGATAAGCTTCGCGCATCGGAGCTGCATCTGAAAAGCCATTGGCTAAGGCTTCGATGGCTGCTTTCTGGCTGATACTGCTGGCACAGGCAACATTGTACTGATGAACCTTAATTATATGCTGAGCCAGCTGGCGGGGTGCCAGTAAAAGCCCTATTCTCCAGCCCGTCATGGCATGGGACTTGGACAAACCATTGACAACTATTGTCCGCTCTCGCATGTTGCCAAAAGTTGTTATTGAATGAAACCTGTCCTCGAACACCAGTTCACTGTAAAGCTCATCAGCTATGACAAATATTTCTTTTTTATCTAAGTAATCAGCCAGGGAAGCCAGCTCTGTCCGACTCAAAATGGCACCTGTTGGATTTGCCGGATAAGGCAGAATAACAGCTTTAGTTTTTTTACTTATATGTTTATCGAGCTGTTCAGGTGTCAGTTTAAACTTGGTGTCACGGGTATCGACCAGGATTGATTCTGCCCCACAGAGTTTAATGATCGGCTCATAGCCCGGATAAACTGGTGCCGGCAAGATAACCTCATCGCCCACGGTTAAAATAGCTCTTAGAGCCACATCAATAGCCTGGCTGGAGCCGGCTGTGACAATTATTTCATCCTGAGGGCTGTAATTTATATTATATTTTTTCTCCATCCAGTCTGCAGCCAGATCTCTTAACTCGATAAAGCCGGCATTGTGGGTGTAACGGGTAATATTATTCTCAATGGCTGCTATAGCTGCCTTACGAATATGCTCGGGCGTATTAAAATCCGGCTGGCCTAAAGTAAGAGAAATAATATCTTCTCTGCCGGCAATCATATTGAAAAACTTTCTGATTCCGGAGATCTGAATTTCAGCGACTGCGGGATTAATTTTATGTTCCATATGATAGTTCCTACCTTTAACAATTAGTGTTGCCAATATTTTAACATAAAGCTAAAGTTAAGTATGCTTTATATCTCAATTAAAAGTGGTATAATAACTAGCGAAACGATGATAATGGGGGCAGATGATGAAATTTGTGCAGATCAGTGCTGATAAACGCCAAATGTTTAATAATTATATTGAGAGTGTACCCGAGGGGCATGTTTTTCAGTTGTTTGAATGGGGAGAATTAAAGAATACTACCGGCTGGGAGCCGCTCCGCTTTATGGTGCTGGAAAATGGCGTACCCAAAGGCGCCATCTCTATTTTAAAAAGAAAGATTCCTGGCTTAGGCCGCTTCATTTTTTACGCACCAAGGGGACCTGTCTGTGCTCTGGACGATTATCAGACAATGGATTTCATGTGGCAGCAAATCACCCGTTTGGCCAGACAGCATCGAGCAGTTTTTTTGAAAATTGATCCCGATGTTACCTCAGACAATACTGCGTTTATGCAGTATTTGGAGAGCCGTGGATTTAAGAATCGATCGGCGGGGAAAGATTTTAATGGCATTCAGCCTCAATACGTGATGAGATTAATCCTTAACAAAGACGAAGAGCAGCTTTTAGCTGAGATGGCCAGCAAAACTCGCTACAATATTCGCTATGCTAAACGTAAAGGTGTAATTATTAAAGACAATTGCGGTCTGGAAGAACTGCAAAAGTTTTATCAAATACTAATTGTTACTGCAGAGCGTGATAAATTCGGGATCAGAAACTACGAGTATTTTGAGAATATGTACAACTGCCTGGTCGCTACAGGGTATGGCAAGCTGTTCGTTGCCGAGTACGAAGGTGAAATTATATCTGGAACCCTGGCCCTGATCTGTGGCGATAAAGTCTGGTATAGCTACGGAGCCTCTGATAAACACAGAAATAAGCAGCCCAGTTATCTGCTGCAATGGTCAATGATCAAATGGGCTCTTGAAAACAATTGTCGGATATATGATTTCAGAGGTATCTCAGGGGATTTAAACGAGAATAACCCACTCTATGGTTTGTATCGATTCAAAAAGGGTTTTGGCAGTGAGTTCACAGAGTATATCGGAGAATATGATTTTGTGTTTTCACCTGTATTGTATCAGCTGTGGGAAAAAGCAATGCCCACAGCCAAGAAACTGCGTCAAAATATATTAAAACTGATTCGTCGTTAACTTTGGCCAGTCAGTGTTAAAAACTTGACTTTAGTTGTTATATTAATATTAAATATAAGGTATAATTAAAATGTTTATTAACTAGACTTAAGTAATAGTGTTACTTAAGCTTTTGTCTTGTAAAATTTGAATATTATCTTGTTACACAACTAGTTAGTCAACTGCTTGTGGAGGATAGCAATGGAATTTATTGAAATAACCGAAAATCAGCGTCAGCAATTTAATGAATATATAACTAAAATCTCTGAAGGGCATATTTATCAGCTTTACGAGTGGGGTATACTGAAACATGAAACAGGATGGGAACCCGTTCGGTACATGATATACGATGGGGATACTCCTCGGGGAGCTATCTCTCTCTTGAAAAGGAAAATACCTGGTTTGAATCAATACTTTTTTTACGCACCAAGAGGCCCTGTTTGTCATCCTGCAGATTATCAGACCATGGACTTTATCTGGGATAAAATAAGAGAGATTGCCAAACAGCAGAAGATAGCATTTTTAAAGATTGATCCTGGCCAAACCGTTAGCAACCAAGAATTGCATAATTACCTGGTCAGCAGGAACTTTAAGCATCTTAAAGACAGTGAAAACTATAAAGAGATTCAGCCCAAGTTCGTACATCGCTTAAATATAAATAAACCAGAGGATGAACTGCTGGCTGAGATGGCCAGCAAAACCCGCTATAATATTCGCTATGCGGCCAAAAAAGGGGTAAAGGTTAAGCAGGACTGTAATCTTGAGGATTTAAAAGAGTTTTACCGGCTGCTAGAAATTACTGCGGAGCGCGATGACTTTGGGGCGCGGAGTTATACCTACTATGAGAATATGTGGAACTATCTGGTTAGTGCTGGTTTTGGCAAGCTATTCATGGCCGAATATGACGGCACAAATATTGCCGGGGCCTTTGCTCTGATTTGTGGTAACAAAGTATGGTACAGCTACGGTGCTTCTGACAATAAACTACGCAATAAGCAACCTAATTCACTGGTGCAGTGGGAAATGATCAAATGGGCCAAAGAGAATAACTGTGATATTTATGACTTTGGCGGGGTCTCTGGCTTTGCAGATGAAAGTCATCCAATGTACGGTGTTTACAGATTTAAAAAAGGATTTGGTGGAGATGTTACTGAATTTCTCGGTGAATACGATTTAGTGTTCTCCCCATTTTTCTATCAGTTATGGGAGAAATTTATGCCAATAGCGCTTAAAAAGCGCGCTCAATTGTTGAAGCTGTTCCGAAGTTAAGGGGAGTGGTCGAATGTCAGATACAAACTATAATAGTTGGATTTATATTGATAAAGCTGCGATCCGGCATAATATCAAAGAGGTGCGCAAATACATTGGCAGTACCAGACTCCTTGGCGTAGTGAAAGCTGATGCTTATGGCCACGGGGCTGTGGCCATGGCTCATTTAATGCTGGAAGAAGGCATTAACTATTTGGGGGTGTCTTTACCGCAAGAGGTATATGAGCTCAGGCAGGCAGGTATTGGAGTGCCGATATTATTGATGAGCACTGCTTTGGCAGATAACTTTCCCCAGCTTGTAGCTGCCGGGTGTACCCTGACTATTAACAATGTATCTGATGTAAAGTATTTGCAGGATGTGGCCGCCAGCTGCAAACGGACGATCCGGGTTCATATCAATGTAAATACCGGTATGTATCGGTATGGCGTCAATCCGGACAAGGCTCTGGAACTGGCGGCAGAAATAGCCGGGCAATCGTATTTGGAGCTGGAAGGTTTGTATACCCATTTTTCCAAAGCTGAAAACAGGGCTACTACCAGACGGCAGCTGGAACAGTTTATGAGGGTGGCCAGAGAGATTCAAAACAGCGGAATTAATATTCCGTTGTTACACTGCGCCAACAGTACGGCTACAGCCTATTTGCCCGAGACCCATTTAGATATGGTCCGAGTGGGAACCTTACTGTTTGGGCAGTGCCGGGTTCCGACCAGAATAAATCTGCGGCCGGGCTGGCATCTTCAGGCTCGAATAGTTAATATAGTTGATGTACCCCAGGGGGCGGCAATCGGATATGGAGGATCTTACCGGGTCAGGCGGAACAGTCGCTTAGCTATTGTTCAACTGGGCTTTGCTGATGGTATCAGCATGTGGCCGGTTCACCGTAAAAGCAGTTTGGTTGAATTGCTTAAAGATCTGGCCAAATCCATATTGCGTTTTTTAGGGGTTAAGAGGGTAATTGAAACAGCTTTAATAAACGGACATCAGGTCTCATATATTGGAAAAGTGGGAATGCAGCATTTGGCTCTGGATATTACTGATTTTAATGATATAAGCAAAAATGATATTGCAACTTTACGTATTTTACAGGCAGCCGCCAATTCAAGATTACCTCGGTTATATAAATTACCAAGCAAAAAACAGGAGGGGAATTATGCCTAGCTCAGTAAACAGGATTGTAGAGCTTGTTTCCAAAATGCCTATCGGAGTAAGAAGGCCAATCATTTATAACTTATTGAAAACAACTATCAGATATCATGCCGACCTTGTAGTTAAAGGAGAAGACAATCTCAAACAGCGGCAGGGCAAGCCCACAATTTATATTGTCAACCATTTGAGCAATATAGACGCTCCGGTCATTGACATGTTTTTAAGACCATACAAGGTCACCTATGTGGCTGGCAAAAAGCTGCAGGACGTTACAGTAACTAAGTACATAATGGAAACAATTTCCACCATTTCAATAAACCCCGGAACCCCAGATAAACAGGCCATAAAAAATTGTATTGAGCTGCTTAAAAGCGGGGGGTCTCTGGTTATTTTCCCCGAGGGTACCCGCAGCAGAGTGGGTGGAATGAGCCAGGCTAAAAAAGGATTTGTCCTGCTGGCCAGGCTGAGCGGGGCAGCAATAGTGCCCATTGGCTTAGAAGGAACTGAAATTTTGGTGCCGATAAATGATGGCAATATGGGCAAAGAGCTGTTCAATAAAGCAACTGTCAAGATCACCTTTGGCGAGGCGTTTACCCTGCCAGATAAAAGAAAAGTGATGGTTGCCGATTACAATAGATATGCAGCAGACTACTGCATGAAAAAAATCGCTATGAATATCTCTCCAAGCTACCGAGGCTACTATGCTTTGGAGACGGAGGAACAGCACAGTTGAGCCAGTTGCTTTTGTTTGATTCTCTCAATTCTTAATGACTTCACCATATTTAAATTTTGAAAAATACAACAATACATGAGAGTTTGATAGTTTCAATTTGCTGCATTGTTAAAGCACTAAGTTTTTAAAGATCGCTAAACAGCGATCTTTTTTACTAGCTATGGGGAACTCGCAGCTAAGGTTGCCTGATAGAATCACGTATCCTGATTAGCCTGTCTGGATAGTCAGTAATAATACCATCTACTCCCATCATAATCATTTGCGGTACATAATCGGTGTCGTTAACTGTAAAGGTATGAACAGCTAAGCCAGCCTGATGGGCGTTGGTCACCAGTTCGGGGCTTAAGGTATACCAGGCGGGGTGCAGGGCATTAAAATTGAGCAGCTCTCGGTATCTCCACGGTTTTATCCAGGAGGCAGTATAGAGAACACCAGTTTTAATATTAGGATCTATTTCCTTAACCCTCTGCAAGCCATGGTGGTCAAACGAAGAAATTATAACCTGGTCATCAAGATGATATTCTTTAACTCTGGAGATCACGGTTTCTTCAATATTTGGGTACATAATCGAGCCGGCTTTCAACTCAATGTTGATCAACAGATCTTTACCGATACTTTTACAAAACCCCAGCACTTCAGTTAACAACGGTATTTTAGCTCCGGCAAACTGCTCTCCATACCAGCTGCCAGCATCGAACTGCTGCAGTTGAGAGGCAGTGTACTCAACCACCAGGCCGCTGCCGCCAGTGGTTCTCTCAATAGTCCGATCATGGATAACTACAGGTATACCATCCTTGCTCAAATGAACATCAAACTCCAGGCCATCGACGTTTTGCGAGACCGCCAGCTCAAAAGCAGGCATTGTATTCTCAGGTGCATAGCCAGACGCCCCGCGATGACCAATTATTAAAGTCATTTTTTATATCTCCTTTATGTAATTATTATCTTCGTTTCTACGGAGCCCCCATAATTGACTTATCTAGGATTCTTGTTATGTTTTCTAAGATCAGTGCTTTTTATCAAAGCACTTTGTCAAATACGCAAAAATTTTCCCATAGATATACTGGCCCGTATAGCTTTGTAATAATTATATTATAAATTGAGATAATTTGTCAGGTCAAATTGATAATCGTTATCATTAACTTTGCTTCATTACTTATTGAGAGGGGATTTTGTTATAAACTGGTGCACCACTGGTAGAACTCCTGATGATTCAAATTATCTGTAAACTCCCAACTGGGGTAGAGTAGCTGCTGATCTGAACTGTTTATCAGCGCTGACATGGGAGCCTCTTTGTAAGAAGGAATAATATCTGCACTCTTGTTTAACAAATCCTGGAATTCGCTGCTTAATATAGTATTGATAATTAAATCCAAGTCCTGTTTTAGGACAGTATTTTTAAAGGCTACATAAGATGGTATGGCTATTGCACCTTCGCTGGGCCATACATATTCAATGTTTTTCAGACCTCTCCTCAGGGCAAAGATAGTAGGAACAATGGCAATGGCAATCTGTCCGCTGGCCACCATCTGATAGGCAGCAGCTGGCATAGATCCTTTGTAACAACCAGCTACAAAATTTTTGGTTGCAGCTTCACCATATAGATAAAAAAGAGATTTAAATAATGAGCGGCCAGCAGAATTATGGGCACCGCCAAAAGCTACCTTGTTTTTATAATACGGCTTTAGAAGATCCTTAAAAGATGCAGGTACTTTATCAGCTGGCAGTAATTCTTTATTATAAACCAGCACTAAAGGTATTGTTATAAAAGGATTAAAATAGCCAGTCTCATCAATTATATTGCTGGTGCTCAGCAAATTATTAAGTTTGGGAAAGTCAACTATATTATTAAATGAGTCTAACTGACTTTTTACCATCGAAGTATCCTGAAAGATATCGAGATCAGTAGATACAATAATGTCTGCTTTAATCTCACCACCAGCCAAGTCCTCTTTAATTTTACTAAACAAGGAACACTCCCGCCCCAGACCGTAATACTCAATCTCTAAAGGCAGACTTTTTTGCTGACATAGCTTTTTTAAATACTTTTCTTCCAGGTTACTTATCAAGCAAATATTATTCCAATATAACTTGTAAATCATCTGTTGAAACCCCTCTCAATGATCGGCCTTGACGCAAAGCATTTCTAATATTTGAAAGTACTTTATCGCTTTTATTCAGTAAGCTAAGTATTTCTATCTCATAATTGCTGCGAGTCATAATCCTGGAAATACCCCCATTACTCATGACCACTCTTTGATCGCCAGATAAAGCCAGTAGCGGATCATGAGTAACGATAATAATAATCTTTTTGTTATCCAGCAGCATGTCTACAGCCTTTAGTTTGTTTATTCCGGCATTCTCTATTTCATCAATTAAAATAATTGGGGTACTACTGTTCACTGCAATATCTGCAATCATTAAGGCCCTCGACTGCCCCCCGCTCAGGTTGGTTAATTTCTCTGTTGCCCTGATTTTTTCACCACATAATATATTGGCATGATAAAGGATTTTTTCAACCTGGCCGCTGCAATTACTAACTCCGCGGCACCTGGCATGTAATTCAATAAAATCTTTTACAAGCATATCTAATATAAAGTGCATGTTCTGTGATAGATGAGAAACAAGCTGATTATGAGGAGCGTATCTCAGGGTATCTGAGGGTATTTCATTATCAAGTAAAATAGTTCGTTTGGTTAAGCCTGAACCATTGGCCAGTGATTCTATATCCTCAATGAGTTGAGTTTTGCCTGAACCAGTTTTTCCTACTATGGTATACACCTTACCTTTTTCTAAGGCAAAGCATTCAAACGTCTCGGGTTCTTGGGTTTTAGTCAAGCCGGGTTTAATCTGCAAATACTTAAATACTTTCATGTTCATTAAAGTCTATTAAACTTATCATGCCCTGCTGATACTGCTGACCTATTCTGGTTTCACCGACGCAATAGGAGCATATTGCTTTAGGCATACTATAAACAAGTTTTTCCCCTTCAAGAGTTGTTAAGTCGTTAGAGTTGACAATTAAATACCTTATTCGATGGCAGCCCAACCCATTTAAACCGTTAGCTTCAATTATAACTGCCTGATTGTTAATAGATTTTACATGATAATTAAAAACCTCACGTTCGGCCTGAGATATCATATCTCCTTTTGTAACAACAATAACATCAGCTGTTGAGACCATCGGCCCAAGTTTTTCAGGAGACTTTATACTTGAAACACAGTCTATTACACATAAATTCAGTGCTGACTCTAAAAAGGGAGCACAACGGTTGCACAGGCCGGCAGTTTCTATAAACAAATAATCAGAATTATGATCTTTGGCCCAATCGTATATTTCCAGTAGGTTTATCGCTAAGTAATGATCTGGACATAAATCTTTACTTAAACCAACTACCACAGGAATATTTAATTTCTCATATATCTGGTGTTCATTAGAGCTTAAGCAGTCAAGCTTGGCTATACAAATCTGCTGACTTTCATTTAGCATTTGCTCAATAATGTGATAGATTACTGAGGTTTTACCGCTAGCAGGAGCACCAGCAAAAATTATTATTTTCAAAAAACCACCCCACTGGTGTATAATGATAATCAATATCAATGATCAAATTATATCTTACTTAATTCTTAAAAATTGTCCCAGTTGGGACATGGGAGCATAATTATGTTTAACTCATTAAAAAAGTGTTACTTGTTCAGGAACATACCCCTCAAAGATATAAGAAAAATAATGAATGCAGTTAATTACCTAACTAAAGAATATAATAAAAACGAAACAGTTTTTTCTGAAGTAAAGTTTGCATCTCAATTAGGTATAATCATAACTGGTGAGATTACCGTAATTAAAAACCACTATTCTGGTAAGCTAATAAAACTAAATACCCTAAAACCTGGCTATCTACTGGGGATTTCAGCAATTTTTAATGATAAAATGAATTATCCCAGTGAGCTGATAGCCCAAAAACTCTCTAAAATTATCTTTATTAAGCAAGATGAATTAATGAAGATATTTGCTATAAACAGCAAAGTACTTGAAAACTATCTGGGGTATGTTAGCAACAGAATAAACTTTTTAAACAATAAAATTGAGGTGTTTACCTACAACAATATTGAGGACAGAGTGCTGCATTTTTTGCGACTAAGATGTACCGGAATTAACAGCCCGGTAGAAATAAAAATGACTAAAACAGACTTAGCCAATTATTTAGCTATTAGCAGATCGTCTCTGTATCGAGCCCTGGAGAAATTGCAGCAAAGCAACTGCATAGAGCTCATTAATGGTAATATTTATTTGGCTGATAAGGCGATGACAAGTAAGGGTATTACTAATTGATATAAGGTGTAATAGTCTGTTTCAGACTATTAAAGAATAGCTTTCTATAATGTATTTTATTGAGTAGTAGCGAGTGTAAGTATTTCTATGTTTAAAAACCACTAAAAAACTGGTAATAAAAGCATAGAGAAATGATTTGAGTATGGAGTTGCCATAATCTAAGGTTTTATATGTAAAAATCAAAGATTATGGCAATTTTTTAGAACATAGATTTAGGATTATCATAAAAGCAATTCACTATAGCCTTGCTAACTTGCTCCTCAAAGTTTTAGTTGCAACAAATAAAAGGTATCTGTTTTCTGAGAGAGCTTTCTGTTTTTGACTGATTAGCTCTTTTTTTTGCCTGTTTAAATCTAGTTTTCTAATAGTAATGATAGTATTATAGGTTCTGTTAATGGTGTTAGGGCAAGCTAACTATTGTTATGAGAAAGACTGTATTCTAGGTAACTCAAAACAAACAAATGTTTCAGAGTGGCATCAAAATGGAGGGTTTATGTGATTGAATAAGATTATGCATTATGCTGGTAAAAACATAAGATATATTTACCAGGCAGTATTTTGTATTTTAATAGCAGTCATTTGTGGCATTGTTCCTTATTTTCTGGTGAACGATTTATTGCTTAAGCTTATTAAAGAACAACCTATATCAATAAAATATGTTGTTTACTTAGGGAGCAGTATAGGTTTATTTTTACTGTTGAAAGCATTGATGTATGCAATTGGAATAAAGCTATCCCACAAAGGGGCCTACCGTACGCTGGCCAGAATGAGAAAAAAATTAGCTGACAGAATGGTGAAACAGCCTCTCGGTTTTGTGCAAAGTGCTGGTGCTGGCTCCTATAAACAAAAATTTGTGGAAGATATCGGCAAGATAGAGTTCAACCTGGCCCATCTAATTCCTGAAGGTATTCCTAACCTGGTATTACCCCTGGCAGTGTTCATTATAATATTTTGCAAGGATTGGCGAATGGGTCTTTTATCACTGGGCTCCTTACCATTTGGAATAGGGGCTATGGGCCTAATAGCAAAAATCGGTTTAAAAAATATGCCTGCTTATTATGCTTCTCAAGCGGAACTGGGGAACACCATTGTTGAATATATTTCAGGAATGCCAGTTATCAAGGTTTTTGGCAAAACTGCAGCTTCATACGAAAAGTATGGCAACAGTGTTGAGAGATACAGAGATTTAGGATATGCCTGGTCTAAGCGATTATGGAAGGCTATGGCGGTAGAAACCACGCTACTTCCCTGTGTGATTATCTTAACTCTTCCCGTTGGTCTTTTGATGTATCACAACGGAACGGTGTCTCTGGACACTTTGCTTTTCACTCTCATGCTAAATTTGGGAATAGGAATACCATTAGGTAAAGCGTTTAGCTTTATACCTCTGATTGTTAAAACAAAGCAAGTAATATTGGAGCTTGAGAAGGCGTTTGACTATCCTGACCTGCAAACAGGAAAACTTACTAAACACCCCGATAATTATGGCATAGAATTTAAAAATGTATCCTTCGCTTATGATGATACAACAGTTATTAATAATGTCAGCTTCCAAATAAAGCAAAATGAACTCACCGCACTGGTAGGCCCAAGCGGGGGAGGGAAAAGCACTATAGCTAAGTTGCTTGTTCATTATTACGATGTGAAAGGCGGTAGCATCAATATCGGTGGTATTGATATCCGCGACTATACGCAGGATGTTCATGCGGATATTATCAGTTATGTTTCACAGGATAGTTTTTTGTTTGATGAAACAATAATGGAAAACATCAGAATCGGCAAACAGGATGCCACAGATGAAGAGATTATCAAAGCCGCAAAGTCAGCCTCAATTCACGATTTTATTATTTCCCTGGAAAAAGGTTATCAAACAGTAGTTGGCAGCAGTGGCGGAAAATTATCAGGTGGAGAAAAACAAAGAATTACCATAGCCAGGGCGCTACTCAAGAACGCACCTATACTGATATTGGACGAAGCAACAGCCTATGCCGATTCCGAAAATGAAGATCTTATTCAAGATGCGATAGGCAAACTGATGAAGAATAAAACAGTAATCGTTATTGCCCACAGACTTAGAAGCATCGCTAACGCTGACAAGATACTAGTAATTAATAATGGAGAAATTATTTCCAGCGGAATACATAAAGAACTACTTGAATGTTCTCTGGCTTACAAAGAGCTGTGGCTTGCTAATGAGAGAACATATAACTGGGAACTGGAGGTATAGCGTGTTTACCATAATCAAAAGAATTATTAACCTGTCCGGTAAGAGAAAAAGGAGCTTGATCAGCGGAATTATTGATAGTATTCTTAACGCCATTTTAATTAAAGTCCCACTGGTACTTATTCTGTTCGCGCTGGTGCAAATTGAAGCTGGAAGTTTAAGCCTAAAAAATATCTATTCGATTATAGCTATTTTTACCTTAGCTCTTCTCTTGGCTATTTTGTTTAACTATAGGGAGAATCTAAATCAAATGGGCACCGGCCATAAGATGTTTGCCGATGAAAGACTAAAGCTTGGGGATCGAATTAAGCGTTTCTCGCTGGCTTATTTTACAGAAGGTAATATTGGGAATTTAAGTGCGGTGATAACCTCCGATATAGTCTTTATCGAGGATTGGGGAACCATGCAAATCGGAAAGGTTGTATCGAGCTTTGTTGCTATAGTTATAACCCTTTTATATATGTTTTTTCTATCGCTGGAGATGGGATTAATTGCCCTTATTATCACAGTTTCTTCAATCATCATACTGAATTATATGCAAAAAATTGCTAAGAAACTATCTGCAGCTACCCAGGAAAAACAAAAAGATGTAGCGGAAAGTGTCATAGAATTTGTCAAGGGGCTACAGGTTATTAAAGCATTTAACTTAATTGGCGATAAACAAAAGAAAACTAATGATAGTTTCGATCAACTAATGCACACTCAAATATTGTTTGAAAGCCAATTTACCCCTCCAACATTTTTGATAAACGCTCTGATTGCCATGGGCATAAGTGCAACTATTATTTTTTCAGGAATGCAGGTGCTGAATCAACAAATGAATCTGGCTTTCGCAATTATGCTTATTATCTTCTCTTTTGAGATATTCCAGCCAATCCAGATAATTTCAAGTTCAACCCCAGAGTTCAGAATTATGGAGGCAGCGCTTGATAGATATGAGGCAGTTCTTAACACGGATATTATGCAGGATACTGAAGAATACTTGCCTGTCGCCAATTACAACATTGAGTTCAAGAATGTCTCATTTTCATATGAAAATGAAGAAATTATTAAGGAAGTAAGCTTTAAAGCAAAACAAAAGCAAATGACAGCTCTGGTTGGAAAATCTGGCTGCGGGAAAACAACAATCACCAGCCTTATTGCCCGCTTTTGGGAGTTGGGCAAGGGTGAGATACAAATAGGTGATGTAGATATTAGAGAAATGGCTTTTGAACAGTTGATGAGTATGCTTAGTGTGGTTTTTCAGGAGGTATATCTATTTAATGATACATTTTTCAGCAATATTGCCTTTGGCAAGGAAAATGCTATGGAGGTAGAAGTCATTGAGGCTGCAAAAAAAGCCAGATGCTATGACTTTATCATGCAGTATAAAGATGGCTTTAATACCATCATTGGAGAAGGTGGTACAAGCCTTTCGGGCGGCGAGAAACAGAGAATTTCCATTGCTAGAGCTATCCTGAAGGATGCCCCCATTGTGCTACTTGACGAAGCAACGGCAAGTATTGACCCCGACAATGAGGTATATATTCAAGAGGCTATAAACGAGCTTATTGCTAAAAAAACACTGATAGTTATTGCCCATAAACTTTCCACTATAAAAAACGCAGATAAGATTATTGTTATTGATGGTGGCCGAGTTATAGACAGCGGCAATCATAAGACTTTGATAGGCAAAGCAGGTTTATATAAATCCCTTTGGGAAAAACGCCAGAGAAGTAAAACCTGGCAAATTGAGAGAGGTAATTTAAATGAATAATAACAAATTAGAAGTAAAGGACTTTATTTCTATCGGACTCTTTTCGGCTATCTATCTTGTTTTGTATCTTGCTTTAATTATAACCCTTGGTATGGTACCGGTAATATATTTCTTTATAGCAGCCATAAGCAACCTGATCATGGGGACAATTTACACCCTGTTTATTTCTAAAGTCGGTAAAAAATACTCTGTAGCAATTATGGGGAGTTTAATTGTTTTAATAGTCTCATTCATGACAGGTGTAGTATGGACAAAGCTCGTTTTCGGGTTGGGGGCGGTAGCGTTGGCCGAATTTTTTGTCTCACGTGGTGAATACAAATCCTTTAAACTAAATACTATCAGCTTTGTCTGTTTTGGCTTCCTGCTGTTTGGTACCTATGCGTCGTTCTGGATCTTAAAGGATGAATTTATGCAGATGCTAATTGAACACAGCGGCACTGAATATGCAGATATTATTGCCACTTTCATTAATCCAACAATGCTTATTGTGATTATCGTAGTTACAATTATAGGGGCAATAGCTGGCTCATTCATAGGGAAAGGGCTACTTAAAAAACACTTTGAGCGGGCCGGTATCGTATAAGCATGATGAAGGCCCTGAAACTTGATCCGCGCACAAAACTACTGCTTTGCCTCTTAGTCAATGTGCCGATAGCCTTATTTCAGGGTAGCTCATGGATACTTTTATTTGTGGGCTATGCCCTTCTGCTTCTGTTATTGTCAAAGGAGTATAAGGTTGCCCTGATTTATTTGGGCATGTATGCGTTTTTTGAAGCATTTGGCCTGATATCCTCATTTTTACCCAAAATAATAGTAACGATCCTTAGTCATCTAATCATTGGAGTAGGGCTTTTTTTGCCCTTCATTGCTTATGGCTTTTTACTTATCAGAACAACTGAAATAAACGATTTAGCTATTGCACTCGATAAGATGAAAATGCCAAACTCTGTGATTATATCTTTTTTAGTACTGTTTCGTTTTATCCCAACGATAAAGGAAGAAAAACAGGCTATTGCTAATGCTATGAAGCTGCGTGGTATTAGTTTTGGATTTAAAAGCTTAGCTACTCAACCAATGAAAACTTTTGAGTATATGTATATTCCCATGCTTTTTTCTTTGCTGAAATCGGGAGAAGAGCTTACTGTGGCATCTTTGACCAGGGGATTAGGTGGAGAACAAAAAAGAACATATCTCCGAACGGTAAAAATGGGAGCAGTAGATTATGGAGTGCTTTTCATTTTTCTAATTATGATGGTTTTTGTATTTTTTGTGCAGTTATAGGAGGCAGTTAATTGATTAAAATAGAAAGCTTATTTTTTTCCTATCAAAACAGCCCCAATGAGGATGTATTAAAAAATATAAACTTAAAGGTTAAGGCTGGTGAGTTTGTATTGCTGACGGGAAAATCAGGCTGCGGTAAAAGTACCTTGTTAAATATGATCAGCGGTATTATTCCTCACCACACCTTAGGAAATCTTAGAGGAAGGATTTTTGTCGATAATAAAGATGTTCAAAAACACGGGGTACAGGAGATGTCATTAAGTGTTGGAAGTGTATTTCAAAATCCCAAGTCGCAGTTTTTTCATTTAAATACCACAGACGAAGTTCTGTTTAGTGCCTCTAACAAAGGGGTACCTGAGCTTGAGTTGGAAAACAGACTGAGGGAGACCACTAAGCTTTTTAATTTGACTAAGCTTTTGCACAGAAATATTTTTGGATTGTCAGGTGGTGAAAAGCAAAAGATTGCCTGTGCCAGTACCTATGCTGGAAAGCCCGAAATATTTGTCTTTGATGAACCGAGTGCTAATCTCGATCAAGGCGCTATCGACGAACTTAGTGGCATTCTAAGTAGCCTTAAGGAGAAGAATCATACTATTTTAGTTGCCGAGCATCGGTTCTTTCACCTCATGGATATTGTGGACAAGGTAATTTATATGGAGTCTGGTGAGATAAAGCGAGTGTATCAGAGAGAAGAATTTTTGTCGCTCTCAGATCAAGCTAGAAAAGCAATGGGGCTCAGAGATGTTCATAGGACTGAAATTAAAAAAGAAATTTTAACACTGGTCACAGGCGATGAAAGTTCAAACTGGGCAGGTTCAATTAATAGTGATTTTGAGCTTAAGCATCTTAATTATAAATATGGGAAAACACCCGTAATAAATATTGAACATATTGCCCTAAATAGAGAACAGGTTGTAGCTATTATTGGTAAAAACGGTTGTGGCAAATCTACCCTTGCCCATTGTCTTTGTGGATTAAAAAAGGGAGGTCTGCTGCTGTTAAACGGCAAAGAATACTCTGAAAAGAAAAGGCTGAAAGCGTTTGAGCTGGTAATGCAGGATGTTAATCATCAGTTATTTACAGAATCGGTAATGGATGAAATGCTGCTGGCAGCCAGCAACGATGCCTTGATGGAAGAAATCAATAAAGTCCTGGCCGAGCTAGATTTGCTTGAGTATAGTGCTAAGCACCCGATGTCATTATCGGGTGGACAAAAACAAAGGTTGGTAATCGGAGCGAGTATTATGGCCGGAAAGGATTATATTATCTTTGACGAGCCCACCAGCGGTCTCGACTACGTCCATATGGAAGCCTTCGCAGAAATAATAAAGATCCTGAAAACAAAAAATAAGCTGATCCTGATCATAACCCATGATTATGAACTGATAAACCTTTGTTGCGATCGGGTTATTTCATTAAGTGACAACTGAAACACTGCAACGCCATTTTGAAAGTGAGAGGGAGGCGAGGGTATTAACAATAAGTCCTGTTCCCATCACACCATCGCGACCTTAGGCACGAATAAAACAGTAACTCTCAAACAGGGGTGAAATAAGCGAAAAACGTTGTAAATACAGCGTTTAGTTATTGCATCTCCCTCTTCCAGTATTGCAACTTTGCTAAAAGTGTACAGATTATAGATATGCTATCGTCAGTTGTAGTTGAATAAGAGTAAAAAACGTGATAGACTGAGTTAGTCACAGCTAACAATGGTATTTTGTGAAATACTGGACTGTTTTGAAAGAGGAAGAGGACGTTTTAACAAAGACTGACATGGAGATTGAATACTTAATAAGAATTTCAGTTATGCGACTCCAGTGGTCTTACAAGTGTTTGAAAGGTTACATAAATGAAGCTATGAAAAGCTTAGAAATAAGAGATACTAAAAAAAACAGGAAAAATAATTTGGTAGACATAGATTATTTTAGATACATTCATGCCCGCAATAATGACTTTGTTAAAACTTTTGATGTAAAAAGTGAAAGAGGAGACAGGCTTGAACTTGCAGCGGATTTAACTTGTGCAACAGGCTCGGTTATTAAATATAAAATTCTGGATGGTATTTATGTTTTTAAGACTGACTGTAGGTATAATGACATAGACTGGTGTGGAAAAAAGTCCTATATTGATAATGCTCTGGTAATATATAAGCTTTTTGCCGGAGAAATAAAGGTTAAACTAACAAATGGAGTTCAACTTCATCTACGTCAGGGTGACATTTTGAACGCTTCGGGGAATTACGCAATAAGCAAATATTACAGTATTGGTCAAAATACAAAAATAACAGGGCTGATTTGTTATTATCAAAAAATGATTGATGCTGTTAAGAAAATGGAATGGGATAACAGCTTTCTTGAAGAATTCTATCATGATAAACCTGTTCAAAATGGAATTGTGTACAGAGGTGATGTGCAGATAGATACACTTATAGATAACTTAAATGATGCTGTTTGCAATGATAATAAAATATTAATAAAGGCCAAAGCCTTAGAACTTCTTGCTGTATCTTCATTGAGCTATAAAAAGTACAACTATAAAAAGAAAACAAAATGCAGTGAAACTCAATTGAAAATTGCGAATGAAGTCAAGGAATTTCTGGATAATAATCTGGACGCATATTATACTATGCCTTTTCTTGCTCAAAAGTTTACAATAAGTCTAAGCAGTCTGAAAAGTGCGTTTAAAGCACAATACGGTTTATCACCTTACCAACATCATTTAAATAAGCGTTTGGCGGAAGCCAAAAGGCTTTTGGAAGAAAGCGATCTTAAAATTACTGGCATATATTCAAGCATAGGTTTTTCATGTCATAGTAACTTTGTAAAGGCATTTAAAAAAAAATACCACTGTGTTCCGTCGCATTACAGAAAAAATATATAACACAAAGTGTAGCAATAATGACAATGTAAATATTTATGTGTTTTTAAAAAGCATAGTTTGCCATAATCCACTTTACGTGTAAAATCAAAGACTATGGCAAATTTTGTACTGTGGAGAGCCTAAAGTTGCTAATAAACTTTCTTCCAGGCACTTAAAACAGCAAACAATCATCTTAAGCATTGCTCAGTCTCTCACCATAAAGAACCTCATCTCAATTTCACTTACCATAAACTTAGTTCGTATTTCAAAGTGCTTGCCTTAAGCTCAATCTCGTAAGCAGCTAATCCCAACCGACAAACAAGACTCAGAAAGAGAGTCTTATTTAAGTTTAAACTTTTTTTATGGATAGAGAGTTGGGTTAAGAAGAGTTTATATAGCAGACTCTCTGTAAAGTTTGTAAATCCATAAATATTTATAAAAGAAAAGTATTGTATTTTTTCCCATAAACAGTTATAATAAAATGTATTAAAGCTTTTCTCAATAAGTTATAATCTACATCGCTAAAAAGGAGAGAAATTAATTGGAATATTATAAATCAGGTAGGTTTGGCAGGATTACTAAAAATGCTATTAAGGAGGGCTTTGAAGATTCATTGGAAAAGGTGCTTTATGATTCCATGGATTTTGCCAGTTTAAGTAAAAAGAGAAGTGCTGAATATGTTGAAGAAGTTATCAATAGAATGGAAAAGCAGCTGGGCAGAGAGAACACTAAAAAAGTGTTAGTGAGCTGTGGTCAACAATGCTGTGGAAAATCATGGACTAAGTTCACACGAGATATTAAAGAGGAAACTGATACAATTGAAGACTTCTTTGAACTGCTTAATAAAAGAGAAGAGCCTTTTCAAACATCATTTACCTTTAACAAAGATGAGAAATCCATATTCATTAATAGAAGCAAATGCCTGTGCGGCTTAGTAAATAAAGCTAAAAATAAATTTGAATCAAATCTGTATTGCGAGTGCAGTACAGGTCACTTTTTAAGTTTTTTTGATTCCATTTTTAATGTTGAATCAATAGAATTAAAGCAATCTATCCTAAATGGTTCAGATTCCTGCCAGTGGATAGTTAAGATAGACTAAAAAGTTATTATGCTTGTATTTCTTGGAACACGCCATTAAGGGGGCGAACACGAGGTTCGCCCTTACTAATACTAAACTGGCTATTATGTCATTATATCGTTCCAGCAATCGTTAGCTATTGAGAGAACCAACTGCCAACCTATCGCCCACCAACTGCCAGCCTATTGCCAACCGCTTGCCAAAGGCAAGCCTCAACAATGACTTTATTTAACCACAATATTAATTAATCTTTTCGGTACGACAATAACTTTTACTACAGATTTATCGCCAATAAATTTAATTACCTGCGGTTCACTCAGGGCCAGCTTCTCCAGTTCAGCCTTATTCAATGAGGTGTCTACATCTAATTTGGTTTTGATCTTGCCGTTAATTTGCACAGCAATTTCTATAGTATCCAACACCAGAGCAGCTTCGTCATATTTCGGCCAGCGCTGATTAAAGATCGAGTATTCATAGCCCGACTGATGCCACATTTCCTCAGTAAAATGGGGAGCAAAAGGAGCCATGATTAACATCAGGTCTCGGATGCAATCGATCATTAGCTGAACATTTTTAACTTCAGTGTTTAAATCGTATTTATATAAGGCATTGGTCAGTTCCATCATCCGTGAAACACAGGTATTGTACTGCATTCGTTCAGCATCCTGGGTAACGCCTTTAATGGCATAATGACGAACATAGTTTAAATCTTTTTCAGCCTTACCAACTTCAGTTGTTACCTTTGAGGCCGTTTTTTTGAGCTGATTGACATGCTTTACAAGCCGCTCTACTCTTTCAACAAAGCGTGCTACCGCTTTAATACCTTTCTCATCCCAAGGCCCGCCCTCGGTGTAGGCATAGCCAAAGGCTAAAAACAGCCGCAAAACATCGGAGCCATGCTCTTCAATATAGCTATCCGGCAAAATGGTATTGCCCTTAGATTTACTCATTCGTTTCCCATCGGGACCTAAGATAATTCCCTGATGAGTTAGAGACAGAAACGGCTCGTCAAAATCTAAATAGCCCATGTCCCGGAATGCTTTAGTTATAAATCGGGCGTAAAGCAAATGCATACAGGCATGTTCAGGTCCGCCAACATACTTGTCAACCGGCAGCATTTTATTGATTAGCTGACGATTCCAGGGCTCCAGCTCATTGTTGCTGTCTGGAAAGCGCAGAAAGTACCAGCTGGAATCCACAAAGGTATCCAAAGTGTCTGGGTCCCGCTTAGCTGGCTCGCCACAGGTAGGGCAGGTAGTATAATAAAAACTCTCATTGGTCGTCAGTGGGGCTTTGCCTTTGGGCTTATAATCTACATCGAAAGGCAGCTCTACTGGCAAATCGCTTTCTGGAACAGGCACAATACCGCACTTGTCACAGTGAATCATCGGAATAGGCGCCCCCCAGTAACGCTGGCGGGAAACCAACCAGTCTCTGAGGCGATAATTAACAGAAAACTTTCCGGCATCTGTCTCAGCCAGTTTTTCAACCACAGCTTTTTTGCCTTCTTCTGAGCTCAATCCATTAAACTGTCCACTGTTTACCATAATTCCATAGTCGGTGTAAGGAAGGCTGTCATCGCTGCCATCTTTTGCTTTGATAACCCTGGGAATAGGCAGATTAAACCTCTTGGCAAACTCAAAGTCTCTGGTGTCATGAGCTGGTACGGCCATCACAGCACCGGTGCCGTAGCTGGCTAAAACATAATCGGCTATCCAGATTGGAATCTCTTCATTGGTGATGGGATGAATGGCATAAGCTCCCGTAAATACCCCGGTTTTTTCCTTGTCAGTAGCTAATCTCTCTATTTCGCTCTGCTTGCGGGCCTGAAGCTGATACTCCTGAACAGCTGCTGACTGGCCGGGCGTGGTTATTATTTCAACTAATTTATGCTCTGGGGCCAGTACCACATAAGAGGCTCCCAGCAATGTATCAGCTCTGGTCGTAAAGACCGTAAAACTCAGTTCAGAATCACTCACGAAAAACGTAAGTTCAGCCCCTACTGATTTGCCAATCCAGTTTTTTTGAGCTGCTATAGTTCGCGAAGGCCAGTCTAAACTGTCCAAATCAGCTAACAGCTCATCAGCATATTTGGTAATTCGGAAAAACCATTGATTCATATCTTTGCGAACAATTTCAGAATCGCATCGCTCGCACTGGCCGGATACGACCTGTTCATTGGCTAAAACAGTCTGACACGAGGGGCACCAGTTAACAGGGGCATCTGACCTGTAGGCCAGGCCGCTCTTGTAAAGCTGCAAAAACAGCCATTGTGTCCAGCGATAATAGCTTAAATCACAAGTTGCCAGCTCATAATCCCAGTCAAACATCGCGCCCATCGACCGCAATTGTTGTTGCATTGTCTTAATATTATTATCTGTAGATGTTTTGGGATGGATTCCCGTTTTAATGGCATAGTTCTCCGCTGGTAAACCGAAGGCATCGAAACCCATCGGTTCAAAAACTTCATAGCCCTGCATGCGCTTAAAGCGGGCCCAGGAATCGGTTAAGCCATAGTTGTACCAGTGGCCAATATGCAGCTGAGAACCCGATGGATAAGAAAACATTTCCAGGCAATACAGCTTGTCATCGATTCTGTCCACGTTAAATTTGTAAAGTTCAGTTTCGTGCCACTTTTGCTGCCATTTTAAATCAGTTTGTCGAGAATAGCTTTTTTCCATATGTGATCCTCCTTAAATATTAAAAACCCTTCATCTCTAAATAGAGACGAAAGGTTAGCTTCCGCGGTACCACTCTAATTCCGAGCACTGGTTTATAGTGCCCAGCTCTTAAACAGTGTAAGCTGTCGATCCTTAACGCAGATAAAACGAGTGATACTATGGCCTTTCATATCACTGGCTCCAAGACGAGTTCTGTGCTTTAGCTGATTGCCTTTCACCTGGCGGCAACTCTCTAAACAGCTGCAATCACATACTACTTCTTTTCGTAGCTTTAACGGTAATTATATGGCATTTAAACTTAAAAGTCAAACCTGCCAAGTTAGGGCATATAAGAAAACTGATAGTTTAAGAATCTCTGAAATGGACTGGTAAAAAAGCAATAAACGCCGGTCAAAATAGAAATCTTAACATTTTAATTAGTAATTTTATGGTATTATTATATGTATAAAAATTAACGAGGTAAAAATGAAGAGTAAATTATTTAATAAGAATTTTGTGTTGTTATGGTTGGGACAGGCTGTGTCTCAGATAGGTGACGGGGCAGGCTACGTGGCTTTAATCTGGTGGGTGCAAAGTGCAACAGGTTCTGCCGTTGCTTTAGGGGTCTTAGCGATGTCCAAGAGTTCTGTCAGAGTATTGCTGGGTCCGTTTACCGGGGTGATAGCGGATCGGCTCAATCGCAAGTGGCTGATTTTCTGGGCTGATCTACTGCGCGGTTTTATTTATCTGGCTTTGGCTTACAGTGCGCATTACGGCTATTTGAAGTTTTATCAGGTAGTGATTGCCGGAGTACTGACAACGGCTTTACATAGTCTGTTTACACCGGCTATTATATCTTCTATCCCCTCTATTGTACCTAAGGAAGAGCTGTCGCGGGCTAATTCTTTTCGGCAAATGACGGGAACGATTTCCAATATTTTAAGCTACGCGGTAGGAGGAATTTTAATAATAACTATCGGGATTCCTGCGCTGTTATTCTTAGACGGTATATCTTATATTATCTCAGCCATCTCAGAAGCTTTCATCGATATCCCTTCGGTTAATAAGCAGGGCAGAACCTTTAACAAGCAAGTATTTGTCAGTGATTTAAAAGCTGGGTTAGCTTATATCAAAGATCATTCATTGCTGATAAAGGTCATTAAAATATCAATTAGCGCCAACCTCTTTATTGCCCCGCTGATGGTCTTGCTCCCTAAATTTGTCAATGACAATTTGCAGGCAGGCAGTAACATTTACGGGATATTGTTGAGCTCAATAATGGCCGGAACTTTATTAGCCACTGTTCTGATAGCCTTTTTCAAGCTAAAGGATAAATTTTATACCTTAAGCAGGGTCAGCGTGTTGATCACCGGTATAGCCTTAATGGCTCTGGCGTTGCCGGTAAAAGCCTGGTACCTGCATGGATTTTTACTGTTTATGATGGGTTTTTTCGTGGGAATAGTAAATATCTATCTCGATACGATCCTGCAAAAAATTATTCAACCCAATATGTTGGGCAAGGTTTTTGGTCTGATGGGTTCATTAACCGGCGGGCTGCAGCCATTGTCACAGGGGGTATTCAGTGTCATAGCCGATACTATCAATGTTGGATATGTTTTTGCAATATGTGGTGCTCCGATGATCTACAATGGAATTACATTCTATAAAATTGAAGAGTTGAGAGAAGACATTGCCTTGGCCCAGTAATAATACTCATAATCTTGACATCCTTTTAAAACTAAATTATATTGAGTAACAGAGGAGAGGATGACAGTAATGAGTATAGAATGTACCAATAAAGCAAATAACAAAGTTGAGTGTAGCTGTAAAAAATCTGACTGCGCCAATCATGGCATTTGCTGCGAATGCGTTGCTAATCATCGTCAGAAAGGCAATTATCCGGCTTGTTTACGCTACCAGGACAAATAACGGTTTTAGATAAATTGAAAATATATGAGAGGCTGTTTGCTGCCTGAGAAGAGCAGGAATTATAGCAACAGTCTAGAATCTAACTGGGATAAACTTAAAGGGAGTGCGCGTTAGTGTCAAAAAATGTTAAACGTCTGTTAGCTGCTTTACTGGTTATAACCGGCGGAATAGTTCTTGTTCAAATGACTCAGGACAGATTTATCAGGATGTTTATAATTGCCTGCATCTTGTTTGCAGCCACGTTTATGAATAAGAGAGCAGTTAAGCGTAAAAAATTGGCAGAACTGCATGCCCGTTTAGAAAAAGAATTAGATGAAGAAGAAAGATCAGCTGAAGGACAAGCAGAAAGCAATGTTGATGCTGGCCAAGAAGCTAATGATGAACCTTCAGGCAATACTGAAGAGGGCTCTGATATAGAGGATAAAGAACCAGAGTAATTGAACGGGCCCACTCAAATCTCTAATTGATTAGAAGAGAAAATCCTATAATTGCAATAACTGCTCGTCAATTGCCAAACTATCGTTTTTTTCTGATAAGGGGTCATTAATATCGCAACAAAAATCACAGGCAACTTTTACACACACAAAGCCTTGATAGCATAATTTGCATTTATACTTTGGCTTGCATGGCCTGCAAACTCTATTATATCTTTTAGATCTGGTACTGTGACTTTTACTGTGCCAGATTTCTTTGTACTGCTTTTTGCATGGAGGTTTACACTGCACTTCTATTCTGTAGAATGGCTCCGAGGTTAAAGTAAAGCTGGAATTTGGCTTAATTACAGCTACCGGGTCAGGTAAATTGTTTTTATATACTTTAATTTCAAAAGAGCCTTTATTCTTAAAATGAATTGTACCAAAGGATTCAAAGCATTGGGAATCATAGATTGCCAATCTTTCTTTGCTATTTGTTTTAATCACACCATGTAAAGGAATTTTTTTGCACCATTTCTTCTGTGGTAAAATATCCACGCACTCTTTCATTCCACAGCCCCCCTAAGCCCTTGCTAACATACTATATATTATGATACAAGCGATAGGTTGTTTCATTTTATGTACAAAGAATCAGATTACTCTGCATTAAGTATAAGTTAATAATCTGGCTGGAAGCTTTCACCTCTTAATCTTGAACAACTTTAAGACAAGTCTCATATACTATTTCGAAAGTGGACATACCATTTTTCCAAATTCTTAATAATATAAAGGTGTGATTAAATGGCTACTATAAAAACTCCAGTATGTGGCACATGTGATGTGACAGTGGCCGCCGCGGAAACCAGAACTATTTTTTCTGGTACAGGTGATTGCTTCGGTTCAGTGACCTTCTTCAATTGCAGTACAAATTCCGTAGGCATAATTATCAACGGAGTAATCGGGAATCCTATAACTTTGGGTGCAGGATGCAGGTTGTCAATTGCTAGAGAAGCAATATGCTCAATAGAGATCGATTTTACAGACGCAGGTAATTATATCATTAGTTACAGAGGATGCATCTGCTGTGCTGCGCTATGTCCCTGCGATACTGAATGCAGCTAAATTTGTAATAAAGACAGTATTATAAATTAGCTATGATTAAAACCTTTCACCGGAACAGTTAATGATCGATATTAACTGTAAAAGTGAAAGGTTTTTAATAATTTATGACTGCCTTCTGCTGGATCTGTATTCGTCACCGATCTCTGCTAAATGGCGGAGATATGTTTTTATCTCCTGATCCTGACTATCATAGTCGGTTAAAAAATCATTGAAAGAGCTAAGGTAATGCCTCAGTGCTTCACGCTGTAAATGGTAAATCCGCATGGAGCCATCAATACTTTCTTTGACCAGACCTGCGTTTTTTAAAACCTTAAGGTGCTGCGATATACGGGGTTGGCTGGTTTGCAACACCTCTACCAGCTCACAAACACAGAGATTCCTGGCGGATAATAGTCGCAATATATGCAAGCGTGTAGGCTGGCCTAAGGCCTTAAATACACTGACAAAATCGGCTGTTATCATAATAATCACCTTATATAATTAATTTCTTATATTATAGCTTTTTTATATTGACAAAGCAATACGCTATTAATATAATGATAACGTAATATAAGAAAATACGCATATAATGCTGGGTTGATATGGAGGTAAGCTGATGTTTAAGGCATTTGCAGATTGGCTGGTAGGAACAGTTTTTGGAATGGATCTGGGTACGCGTTGGGGAGAAGCTGTTCACTTTTTTGTCTGGGATGTAACCAAGATATTAGTATTGCTGAGTTGTATGATTTTCGTCATATCATATATCAGAAGCTATTTTTCACCGGATAAAACCAAAAAAATATTAGAAAAAATAAGTGGAGTAAAAGCCCATATTGCAGCTTCACTGTTTGGTATTGTAACTCCATTCTGTTCTTGCTCTTCAGTACCATTGTTTATTGGATTTGTCGAGGCCGGAATTCCTTTAGGGGTGACATTTTCATTTCTGATAACATCACCCATAGTCAATGAGTTTGCAATGGGCATGTTATTTTTGGCTTTTGGTTGGAAAATTGCTCTCACCTATATCATTGCTGGGGTGGTAATTGGAGTAGTGGGTGGTATTATAATTGAAAAGTTGGGGCTGGAAAAATATGTAGAAGAGTATGTCTATCGGATGAAAACAGGAGAATATCAGGATCAGCAATTGAGCTTCAGAGAGAGGCTGGTATTCGCCCGGGATAATGTCCTTGATATTGTCAAAACTGTTTGGCCCTATGTTGTTGTCGGTATTGGAATAGGAGCCTATATTCATGGCTGGGTTCCTCAGTCTTTCTTAGAGGCTAATGCCGGACCAGATAATCCATTTGCAGTACTGGTAGGTGTGGCAGCTGGCATTCCGCTCTACTCCAATGCAATGGGAACACTACCAATCGCTGAAGCCTTGATCGCCAAGGGGGTTGGCCTGGGGACAGCTTTATCTTTTGTAATGGCAGTTACAGCTCTGTCTTTGCCGCAGATGGTGATATTAAGAAAGGTCATCAAGCCCAGGTTGATTACAGCGTTTGTAATCATTACTGGTGTTGCAATAGTGTTTGTTGGCTACTATATGAACTTTATGAGCACATGGCTTTTATAAGGAGGTGATAGCATGAAGCTTGAAATTCTAGGTACCGGATGCCCCAAGTGTAAAAGACTTTATGAAAGAGTTCAGAAAGCAGTGAATGAATCCGGTATTGCAGCCGAGGTAGTAAAGGTTGATAAAATGGAAGACATCATCGCTTACGGGGTTATGAAAACTCCGGCCTTGGCCGTAGATGGAGAGATAGTTGTGGTGGGCAGGGTTCCGTCACTTAAAGAACTGCAGAGTATAATTAAATTATAAGAGGTGATATCATTGAGAATGCTGGCTCAGTTTTTTCCGGAGTTTTCCAATATGTTAGATGATATGGACAAACTTTATGCCGAGAAAAAAACTATCGATGAAAAAACTTATCAATTTATATGTTTCGCACTGTCCATTAAAGCACGCTCTAAGCCCTGTGTCCTGAAGCATTTTAAAGGTGCATTGGAAGCGGGGGCGACTGTAAAAGAGTTGAGTTATATCTTGGCTTTAACGATGCGTGAAGCTGCCGGTGCAGATGATTGCTGGACCCATGATATACTGGGTGACTGGCAGGAGATTCTCCGTGGTGAGGTAGATTGCGACTGCCCGAAGTAGAGCATACTTAAATAAGCCTATAAAGGACAGCCCACTTTTAACTGGGCAAGTCCTTTTTCATTTTCAAAGGCTCAAAAATAACGAAGTGACATAATCGTATAATAATAAGCTGATAGTAATATGATATACTATATACGAAAACAAATTAAAAGGTGTAATGAATTGAGGTGGAGTCTTGATACCACTAAGAGACACGATTCGTTCTCGCAGAAAGCCAGTCATAACTATCCTGTTAATCGTCCTCAATATCTTGATTTTCTTATATCAAAACTCATTAGGACAGCGAGCTTATCAAATGTTTATTGCCAGATATGCAATAATACCTGCCTTAGGCTTTTTTCAACCCTGGCGTTTAATATCAGCGGCATTCTTACACGGAGGATGGGGCCATTTATTGGGTAACATGCTCTATCTTTGGATCTTTGGTGACAATGTTGAAGATAAAACAGGCCATGCTAAATTTCTATTGTTTTATCTGCTAATGGCTATGTTGGCCGGTTTAGTACAGATATTTACTGATGTTAACAGTGTGATTCCGGTGATTGGCGCCAGCGGGGCAGTTGCTGGAATTTTAGGGGCCTATTTTATTGTCAGTCCCGGTTCAAAAGTGGTGACTTTAATTCCGATCTTTTTCTTTTTTACCTTTGTGGAGATACCAGCATACATATATCTGTTAGGGTGGTTCGCACTACAGTTCATCAATGGCGTCTCAGCATTAGGCGGAGCTACAACTGTAGCCTGGTGGGCCCATATCGGTGGATTCATTGCTGGAATGGTGCTAATCAGAGTTTTTGCACCCAAGCCTAAAAACCTGTATAGAGGATAGCTGTGGGGGCTGTCGTATTAAGAAAATAGTACGTAGCTTTTTCTTTAATAGTTGCAGTTAAGCAATAAATAATAATCTGGTAATAATCCACAACATACCTGGTTCACTTCGTCAGTTCCTTGTTCAATCAGTTACTTATGTGGAATTATTACCTCACTTATTGCTTGTAATTTACGTCATTTTTTTAGGATTCTTTACTTAAGAATAATAGTTCAGGATGGGACAAACCTTGCCTGTGTATAGAAAATTATCAAAGAAGCATTAACTTAATTTAAGTTTAGAGTGGTAGTAGGCATCAATTAGAAAGCCTGTCCTAATATTATAAATTTGTAAGGTAAAGATTTAATGAGGATAAGAATGATTAAAACAAAGCGCTGCGTATTAAAGAGACTTACTGAAGATGATAGAGGCAATATCAAACGGTTGTATCAGAATATAAGGGTTCGCAAGTATTTAGGAGGCATTGTAAACGATGCCGAGTTTTTCAAACGCTTTCAGACTATGTATGGCTCAGAAGCAGACTATTTTGTAGTAAAGCTACAAAATACAGAGCAGTTTGTAGGTTTAATCTCTCTATGCAAGTATTACGATGGAGTAAACATCGAGGTTTCGTATCAGATTCTTCCTGAGTTTTGGGGTAGAGGCTTGGCCAGCGAAGCATTACAGGCAGTATTAGAGTTTGCATTCACTGATCTGGGTCTAAAAAAGATTTATGCAGAAACCCAAACAGCAAATCATTATTCCTGTTTGTTACTTGAGAAAGTTGGGTTTAGCTTATCTGCAAATATTAGAAGATTTAATGAAGATCAATCTGTGTTTGTAATTGAGCCAACTGGCTTAAGATGATAAGTAGTTGCTAATTACTTTTTTGAGCTCTGACAATAGTAGCATAACTACCTTTTTGATAATGCTCACCTTTAAAACTGCCATAGAATTTCAAATTAGTGAATCCAATCTGCTTAAGAAAGAAGTCCAGTTCGTGTTTTCTCAGGGGGATAAGCTCGATAGTGTTACAGTATTCTTTGTCGGCAAGCAGTTGGGTAATGAACTTTATTTTATGTTTTGCTGCATCATATTCATAGTTTCTCACAAAAGTCAGGTTTTCTTTATCATTGATAATTGTCGGAAGCTGGGTTACCTGGTCATCCAGTACTCTATCAAAATTAATAATTTGAATTACCAAATTACCTTCCTTTTTGAGTAAGAAATATGATTGCTCCAGAAAGCTCTTAATTTCTTTAGTACTTGCTAAATGTACCAATGAGTTACCGGTACACAAAATATTTGAGACAGTATCTTGCTGATAAAGCTGCTGGATACTTAGCATGTTCCCTTGCCTGAACTTAATTTGGAGATTTTGCTTTTCGGCATTTTGCCTGGCTTGAGCTATCATTAATGGCTCCAAGTCCAGACCCTCGACCTGAAAACCCTGCTTGTATAGCTCAATAACATCTGTGCCAACGCCACAGGCAATATCGATAATTAATCCGTTATTTTCAAGATTATCCAGCATAAATCTTAGCTTATACTGGTTAAGAGGAAAAATCCCTTCATAAAAACTCCCTAAGTCAAAATAAAAACTCAATCTATTCACCTCATAACTCTACATAGACAATTTACTATACTTAGAGTTTAGTTGCAATGTTGAACTCTAGGGGCAGTATAAATAACAAAGTAAGTCATACCGAGTAATATTTCAAAAGTCAATCTAAATATATTAAATTTGCATTAAGAAATACTGGTGAATTGAATAATTTGCAATACTTGATATTTATTAATTAATATTTTACAAAAAATAAGTATGTTTGAAATATAACTAGCTAGCACATAAATGATATAATTTTAAGGAAGAGCAGGGTAATATCAACAGAAAAAGTTTTAGGAGGAATGCAGCTTGAAAAGATGGGGATTAGTATTATTAGTATTGACTATGGTCGCAATGTTTGGAGGCTGTGATACAAAGGTAAATGGTGTCAGTGTCGGGGATATTCTAGAGAAATCGCATCAGGTATCCAGTGATTTGAACAGTATGCATTTATCAATGGTAATAGATCAAGATATAAAAATGGGTGAAGAAGATCCTATGAAGACTCAAACAATTGTTGAGGCAGACATCATAATTGAGCCACTCTCCATGTATCAAATCATTACCAATGAAGAGGCTAGTTTTAATACGGAGATGTACGTTACAGAGGATGGAATCTACACAATGGATGAATCAGGTCAGTGGCTAGTTTTAAGCCCCTCTTACTCTGAAGTAGTGAGAAGTGCTCAATCACAGGCTAATGTTACTGAAGTGTTAGGTAACTTGCAGGATTTTGTGGAAGATATTTCTTTAAAGGAGACAGAAAGTAGCTACCTGTTACATGTTGATGCCTCTGATGAGAAGTTTTCAGAAGTTATCAATGAGCAGTTGATGGCAACACTGCAAGAAGAAGACAGCGAGACGCTGGAGAACATTTCTGTTAAAACCTTAAAGTACAGCTTTACAATTGAAAAAGACACTTATCTTACCAAAGAGTTTAAAATTGAGATGGATTTCGCTATGTCGATGATGGGCCAAAGCTTGGAGTTTGAGTCAAATTTAACGGGAGCAGTATCAAACTTTAATGAAGTTAGTGAAATTATTGTGCCTGATGAAGTTAAGCAGAAAGCTATACCGATAAAGTAAATAAAAAGAACTAAGGGGCTGAAAGCAGAGTTTACAGCACTATATTAAAGCTCAGCCCCCCATTGTCCACACATTTGTTTCGAAAGACCTGTCATGCAGGGCTTCTTTACAATTGATGAACAATTGTTTTGTGGTGCTGCTTCCAGGCTGTTCCGTATGGGTAGATAGAGGATATTTTGCTTATTTGTCTATGTAAAAAACGTTATAGCTGCAACAAAAAGAATCGTCCCCAATGTTTCAGGCGGCCCGTCTGCTCTCTCTCACTGACAGATGAATATTACTACTAAAAGGTAATATCACACACAAACGTGCATTATCTTTGGGCGATTGCTGCTAGAATAAAAATCGGACAAGTTAGAGCGTAAAATCCTTAATTGATACATAATAAAACAACCAGTCACATTTCGAAAATCCTATCAGGCAGAACTTGCTAGCCGACTAAGGAAAGATACCGTGTAGTTATGCCTGGTGATGCTGAGCCAGGATACAGTTCTTTGACGGGACAGGTCGTTCGGTTTACAGCCACCACCACTCACAGAATTAAACTAAATTGATCGTGTTTTTATGCTCTCAGCTAGTAGTCAAGATCAGTCCCATCCTTGGAGGTTTAATGGTACTCTTTTATCTGGAGTTTTTTAAGGTAAGTTGTTGGCCGCATGGAACATTTGTTAAGAAGTTATGTCAAGCTATGCAATATCCCAAGCCACTATCGCTGTTTTGCCCTTCTAAATACAATTGCCAACCAATTGCCAAACCATTGCCAGCCAATTGCCCAACAATCGTTGAATAAATGACGAAACGTATCATTAACCATGGTTCACAGAATTGAAGCTAGGTCAAGGCGTAACCAAAATTTTTAACATAGATAATACGAGGCAGTATATCTATGGAAAAATTTTGGTGTACAACGCAGAGATAGCATTGATTATGTGAACCACAGTGGAAAGAAGCATTAACTAAAGAGGGCTTTAAAATCACACCCAGCTTAACTATAATAAACACATAAGATTAGGCAGAAATTAATCAGAGGTGATGTAATGGAAATAACAGGCATTACGATTGGCGGCTTTAAAAATATTGATCTGGTTACTCTGGAGTTTCCGGAGCAGATTAGTGCTTTAATTGGATTCAATAACTATGGCAAGTCAAATCTGCTGACTGGCATAGCTTTCGGTTTGCAGTTTATTAAGGAAAGCTCAGAGGAAAGAAGGCTAATGATGCATTCCCAGGTTAATGCCCCTTTGAGAGAGTCGTTGCTGAATAAACCTTTTGTGTTTGCATTGAAATTTTACTATAACAGCCAACATTGGCATTATTCGTACTCCTGGCACTGGCGTGACAGCCAGATCAGCAGCGAAGTGCTGTCCAGAGATAATGTTGTCATTCACAACAGAAAGCAGGATACCCAGGTGGTACCTAATTTAAGTCTGCTGATAGATAAGCAAAACAGCAGCCTGGCAGAGGTTTATCAATGGCTGAAATCCATATCTACCTTTGGTATTGATTTGCTTCATAACGTGACATCTGGCAGTGTTATCTGTCAATCTGCAAACCTGTCTCTGGCGGCAGCTGTTTACCGGCTTCAAACCGAGGACCTAAGCAATTTTCAGCTGTTAACAGAGGCCTACTGTTCCTTATTGCCTGAAATAGAATGGATAAAAGCGATAAACAAAGATGATAACTATTCCCTCCAAGCCAAGGAGAAATACATTAAAGACCCCACCCCGTTTGAGTACCTTTCAATGGGCTCCAGGCGGTTGCTGGCCCTGCTTTTTCTGGCAATAAAGGCTGAAAGCCATCAGGTATTAGTATTTGAAGAGGTCGAAACCTGTCTGCATCCCCGGCTTATCCCTTTGCTGCTGATCTCCTTAAGCCGGCTGGCTAAGGGCAGCAGAATAATTATTACCAGCCACTCTCCCTATTTGATTCAGCATCTGCCTCTCAAAAGCATTTATATTGCTACTCCTCAGGTTGCAGGTGTTGCTGGCTTTAAAACTATTAATCCTGCCTTGCAGAATAAGCTCCTCCTTCAAGCGCAGGAACTGGATATTTCTTTGGGAGTGTATCTATTTGATTTGTTGATCGAGTCCTTACATGAACCTGAACTATTGAAGGAATGGTTGTAATTATGACCACTATCGAGAACTACGGAGTTATCCTTTTTGTTGAAGGAGATACGGAAGAGGAGTTTTACCGATACTTAATAGCATGGCTTAAACTTCAAGGTAGAAAGCTTAAAACAGTTGGCCCGGTCATTATTAAAAATCTTCATGGAATTGGCGGTTTTAAACGGATAGCTCTCCGGTATTATCTAACCAAAATAGTGCCTCAGCAACAAGCCAGAAGATTTTATGTAGTGTTAGCCTATGATACAGATGTGTTTGAGTACAGTGGGCAGCCTCCAGTTGATTGGCAGAAGGTTGAGTATGTTTTTCGAGCCTATGGCGCTGCCGATGTTTTGCATATTAAGCAACAGCGCATGATCGAGGATTGGTTTCTGATAGATTTAATAGGTCTGTGCCGATATTTGGGTTTGCCATTAAACACGGTAATGCCCGCTGGCAGAAACGCCAATGAAAAGATGCAGCAGCTGTTCTCCAGGGCCAACCGAATTTACTATAAAGGGCATTACACCAAAAGATTCTTAGACGAGTTGAATATCGGTTTAATCTATAATCAGCTGCACCAGGAGCTCAAGCCGCTGGAGAACCTGTTATTTATGAACGTTAAGGAAGAAGAATTATGAAACATAATATTTTGCTGGTCGAAGATGATCAGGCCATTCAGGAGATTGTCAGCAGCTATTTAATTAAGAGTGGCTTTCAGGTATTGACTGCTTCAGACGGACTCGAAGCGATGGTAATTGTCAAGAACCAGCCAGTGGATCTGGTAATACTCGACATTCTGATACCTTACCTGGATGGTTTTACTGTATGCAAATACATCAGAGAGCATAGCTTTGTACCCATAATAATGTTGACAGCAAAAAGTGCAGAAACAGCTAAACTTAAGGGCTACGAACTGGGTGCCGATGATTACATGGTTAAACCCTTCAGTCCTAAGGTTTTAGTAGCGAAAGTCAGGGCTTTGCTGAAAAGGAGCAAAGGAACTGACAGCGCCGGGGTTATTGAATCGGGTAATATCAGCCTCAATCAGGCTGCCCAGACAGTTACCGTAAATGGCTTGCACATAGATTTTACCCATAAGGAATATAAGTTGCTGGAGATATTAATGACCAATCCCTGCAGGGTATTCTCAAGGGAAGAATTACTGTCTAAAATATGGGGCTACGATTACACTGGTAATACCAGAACGGTCGATACCCACATCAAAAGAGTCAGAGCTAAACTGGGCAGTGAGGCTCGCCATATAGTTACACTGATAAAATCAGGGTATAAATTTGAGGTGAGATAATGAAGCTGATAGAGATGATTAAGCAAAGATATTTTTATGGTATCTCTGTCAAGCTGTTTGTACTAGCCAAGGTTTTTATCAGCATACTCCTGTTTTTCAGTTTATATCCCAGATTAATGGAAATTAAGATTCTGAATACAAGGATTAACCTGATGGCAATTTTAAGCATTGTTTTTGTTGTGATTCTGTCCTACAGCTATAACAGAATGCTGGCCCTACCCCTGATTAAAATTAATCAGGCCGTCGCCAAACTGGCAAACCTGGATTTCAATGTCAATTTAAATCTTACTTCAGACGACGAACTGGGTGAGTTGTCGCGTAACCTGATGGTTTTATCCGATAAGCTGTCTACTACTATAGCTCAAGTGGAAGCGGAGCTGGCTAAAAATATTAAACTGTTAGCCCAGCAAAAGGATTTCACTGATGACCTGTCCCATGAAATAAAAACCCCATTAAGCATTATTATGGCCTACACTGAGGCGCTGACAGATAACCTGAATCCTGAGTTGCAGAGTCAATATTTGATAACTATCAATCAGGAAGCTCAAAAACTGAACGGCTTATTAATTGAGTTATTAAATCTATCAGCAATGGAGTCTGGCAGGGTTCAGCTCGAATATCAGGAATTTGACTTAATAGAGCTGATTGAAGAAATTGCCGGCAGAATCTTAATTGATACCGCCAATAAAGATTTTACCGTTCAGTGTGACTTTCCGGAGAAGCAACTGCTCATCTCGGCAGATCGCCGAAAACTGACCCAGGCTTTTACTAATCTAATCCTTAATTCTTATCAGTATGTCTCTGATGTGGGGGTCATTAAACTCGGCGTTTTACAGCAGGCTGAGCTGGTAGAAGTCAATATCTACAACACCTGTCCCCCAATACCAGAAGACAGGCTCAAGCATATTTGGCAGAGGTTTTACCGGGCAGATGAGTCAAGAGCCAAAAAAACTGGTGGCAGTGGCTTGGGTCTGGCCACTGCAGCTCAGATATTTGATCTTCATGGCTACGAGTATGGGGCAGTGAATGAGGAAAAAGGCCTGAGATTCTACATTATCGTCAAATAGTTCACACTGATGACATCTGTATGACAACTCCTTTACTAAAGTTTTTGTTATCTTTAACTTACTTTAAGTGAAGGGGTTGTTCTTATGTTATGGGGTATGCAGTGGTACTGGTGGCTTATCCTGATAGCCGTGTTTATTATCTCTATTCCGTTAAAAATCAGGTTTATGAGAAATCTGTCGAAGAATAAACAGAAAAACAAGCAGAAAAATGATTAAAGTTGAACAGCTGAGCTTTGCCTATAAACCCCCCGATAATGTTTTGCATCAGCTGAATTTTACTGTAAATCGAGGTGAAATATTCGGGTTCCTGGGGCCAAACGGCTCAGGCAAGTCGACCACTCAGAAGGTATTGCTGGGCATTTTACCTGATTATCAGGGCTCAGTTATCATCAATGATTACCATATTAAAGAGGTTGCCGGTGGGTTTTATGAAGATATCGGGGTCTTATTTGAGATGCCCTATCTTTACAGTACCTTAAGTGCTGTAGATAACCTAAAATACTTTTCTAATTTTTATCCTCGGCATCGGGTCAGACAGATCGATGAGCTATTGGACCTGGTCGGGTTGGAACGAGGTTTTCGTCATAAACAGGTCAAGCATTATTCTAAGGGAATGCGGCAGCGCACGAGCCTGGCCCGTTGTCTACTGAACAGTCCGCAAACGCTGTTCCTGGATGAACCGGTCAGCGGCCTGGATCCAGCTGGCGCAGTATTGGTTAAGCAAATCATTAAACAGGAACAAAGCAGGGGAACGACGATATTTCTGACGACTCATAACATGTTTGTAGCCGATGAGTTGTGCGATCGCGTGGCCTTTATCGTTGAAGGCAGGATTAACACCATCGACACGCCTGACAAGTTGAAACATTCCCATTCCGACAGTATCGTGGAAATAGAGTATCTTGATCGCGGTCAAAAAAAGCAGATTTCGCTTGATGCTCAGGATTTTAATAAAAACTTAAGGTTTAGCAATGATCGAATCGTCAGTATTAAAACCCGGGGACAGACCCTCGAGGATATTTTTATTAAGCTGACAGGCAAGAGGCTTTCCAATGATTAAACAGTTTTTGGCAGTTCTAAGGAATGATTTTAAGGCAGTGTTCAGAAGCAAGCAGTACCTGATCTTATTGGGTTCGCTGTTGCTTTACAGTTTCTATATAAATTTTATTTACAGCCAGGGTGATATCCCGGGGTATCAGGTTTATGTTTATGATGCACTCACTCAGTCAGGTTCAGCTGCTGAGATAACTCAGGTCAATAGTGAGCAGGGTTTATATGACATGCTGAACATGGACCGGGAAGCGATCGGTGTGGTTAAAAGTAAATCCGGGTCTAAAATTATCTATAATGATACCGGCAGCCCCAGGCTTAACAACCTAAAATACTATTATGCCTGGCAGGCAACAGGCCGGGAATCAGCAGATTATAATACTCAAATACTGGGGTCAATTACTCAGTCGGAGCAGAAAAGGATTGAAATGACCAGTGTGGTAGTTTTTTTTGAAATAACGGCCATTAGCTTTCTCAGCATTGCAGCCCTGTTTTTTAAAGAAAAGCAGATGGGGATAATTAAAGTATACAGCATTCTTCCAGTTAAAAAATCGATGCTGGTGTTATCAAAGATCGTCGTATTTTTAGTTCTGAAAATATGTTTTGTCCTGTTAATGGGTTTGCTCAATCTTGATATCGCTTATTTTCAGCAAATAGTACTAAAAGTTATGACTCAGATCTTAGTTTTATCGCCGCTGATGGTATTACTGGGTTTTATGTGTTCACTGCAGTATCGAAATTTTAAGCAATTTGTTTTTGCCTATACGGTGATAATCGTGGCCTTTACTTCACCGGTTTTTCTATTTGTTAACACCCAGCTGAACTGGAGAGGTATCAGATATTTTCCCACCTATCATCTATATAACAATCTGCGTCAGGTATTCTTTAACAGGGCCACACCCAGTGCCGGATATTACCTGGTTTGTGGTGCTACCCTGATAATTTTGTATTTGATCAATCTAAAAATGATCAATAGAGAAATGAAGAGAAGTTAGTATTATGTTAGATATCTTAAAATTGCAGTTAAAAAATTCACTGCGAGACAAAATAATAGTTCTATCAATCTGTCTGCCGGTAGTAGTGGCTTTAGTCCTGAAATTTTATGTTCCTTCAGTTATAGTGCTGGAGCCTCAGCTGGCTGTTGTTGAGGGCAATCTAGCAGGTGAACAGCTAGAACAACTGAGGGAGTTAGCCCAAATTGAGCAATATCCCACTGTAGCAGATTTAAAAGCCAGGGTGTTAAATAATACTGATGAGGTAATAGGGGTAGTTTACGATAATGAATCGAGCAAATACAATTTTTTTCTTGAAGGTAATGAAACAACTCTGACCCACAAATTGACAGCTGTTATGGCCAGCGTTCTTTCAGGAAATGCTTCCTCTGATCCAGCGGAGAGCGAAATCTTAACTGCTAACCATGATCAGATGATCAGTTTAATCATAGCTATCACGATGATGATGGCCTTGTATCTAGGCAGTACTTTTATCATTTTCACCATGGTATCTGAAAAGGAAGAAGGAATAGCAGTCCTAAATCAGATCATGCCAATATCGCCAACTCAGTATGCCGTGCAAAAAATTATCCTGGGTTTTCTGGGAACGGTGGTCATAACGTTTGTGATCGGCTTTATGCTGTTTAGCAGCGGTAAATTGGTTTATTTACTGCCGTTCTTAACTATTGCTGCAGCTTATGTTTCAATTATAGGTCTGGTAGTCGGGTCTTTGGCTCCAGATTTGGTGGTGGCCATCATAACCACTAAGGTAGTTTTACTGGTGTTGATCTTTGTTCCAATTATTGCGTTCATCATGCCGCCAAACCTGGAACATATCAAAGCCTTTTTTAACCTGATACCCAGTTATCCGATTTTCGATGGTATCATAGCTATTTCAAATGGCAGCAACCTGACTCGAATCCTGCCCAATATTCTAATTATGGTGGCTCATATTGCTGCTGGCTATGGATTTTATTTTGCCGTTCTGAGGCCTGGAGGGCGGTTTTATTCCTCCAAGTAGGCCAGCAGTATGCCAGTTTAGAGCTTGACGGCTTTAATCAGCAAAAAAGAAGGCCGCTGCACTGCTTCCGGCAACAGTTTGGCAGTATCAGCATCCGGTTCGATTTCAATGAGATCCCGGACAATAAAGTCATTGTTTTTCAGCAGATAAAAATAATCGGATATTGTCCGGTGATACTTGATAACTGCGTCAACTATCCAGTGTTCCTGGCGCTCTCCTCTTTCAAAATAATTAGCCAGCCGCCAGTGGCGTTTTTCTCCTCTTTCATCTCTTTCCCAGCCCATATCTTTGGCTGCCCGTGCTGACGGGTGTTCGACAGTAAATATAAAATCTCCATCATTTGTCAGGGAGTTTGCTATGTTATGAATTACTGGGTCCAGTTCTTGGATATAATGCAAGGCTAAGGTGCTCAACACCAGGTTGTACGTGTTGCTGGGGTAATTAAAATCTTCCATAGTGGCTTGCCGATATTCAATATTGTGATGGTAGTTTTCTAACCTGGCCTTATCAATCATTTTTCGGGAGATGTCAACTGCCGTAACCTTTGAGCCTCGATCAGCTAAATATCCAGAATAAGTGCCAAATCCACAGCCCAGGTCCAGCACTCTATCGTAGTGTTTGGAGCTCAAAAGCTTTATTACAGCTGGTTTTTCCAGCAGATCATTATAGTTTACAGCTTTAGCGCGGGTCTGACAGTACCCCTCAAAAAATACCTGATTATCGTAGACATTCTGTTTACTCATAACTTACCTCCTTAACAGGCAGGACCCCGCTGGCATTGGGCATAATATAGCCTGACCAGTTTGGCCCGTATTGGTTGTGGATTAGGTTTAGAGCCTCTGCTGCAGACTGGGCAGGTGTCATTAACAGATTTTTTACAACTGGCTCAGCCAGATCAGATATCAAAATGAGCTGTTTGTCGGCAAGGGAGCGAGCCAGGGCAAAAGCTTTGTGTCCGCCCAGCTCAAATTTTTGATGAAAACGGGCTACTATATCAGGCCAGCTGGCAGCACGGTTCATCCACTGTTCAAAGGTGTCTTCACCATAGCCCTCACTGCAAGAGGCGCAGAGGACAATAGCCCCGCCGGGTTTCACAGCCTGAGCGGCATGTTCGATAGCTTTTTGGGCCTGGTAAACATTGATATCTTTGGGATATCCCCCGGCACTGGCAATGACGACATCTGCCTTTTGACCCAGAGGGTAGGTAAACAGTTTTTGACATCGCCGCACACCCTCAAGCCAGGCCTGCTCAATATCACCTGAAACAACCTCAACAATTTGCTTATTGTCGTTAACCACGACATTGAGCATAAAGTCGACATTTACTAAACGGGCAGCCTCCAACATGGTATGGTGTACGGGGTTATCGTCAACACTGCCACTGCTGCATCCCGGCTCATTCATGCGAGAATGATTATAGGTGATTAGCTCCCTGGCTGCCACGCCAGGTAAAATGGATTTTCTGCCACCGGAGTAGCCGGCAAAATAGTGCAGGTTAATTAAACCGGTGGTTATCAGCAAGTCAGCCTGAGCAACCTCTGCGTTTATCAGCAGGCGCTGACCATCCCTGAGCTGGCCGACATATTGTAAGCCAGCATCGGGATTATGATTTATAATCTTAAAGCGCTCAGTTATAGATTTGGTGTAGGCCTGTTCATTTTCAGCAGCAGTGTTGGGCCGGTGAATGCCAGTAGCAACAACCAGGGTAATTTGACTGTCGGCAATGCCCGCTCGAGCAAGGGTCTCAATCAGAGGGAGCAGCATGTAGTTGTAGGGTGTGGGGCGGGTAATATCGTTGACAACAATAACAATTTTTTGGGGATTCTTTAAGCTGACCAGTTCCCCAAGTTTTGGGGATGCTATCGGGCTGTTCAGCGAGTCAATAATTGCTTCCAGCGGTGAAGAGACCGGTAAAGTGTTCTGCTGCTCGATTATACCCAGCAAATTATGTTCCGGAATGTAAAAATCAATCGACTTGTGACCATATGGCAGACTTAAAGCAGGCATGGTTTTGCTCCTTATCTCAGTATTATTAACGATCTGCTAAGGTAAATATTACCTTCATAAACATACAGTATTGCTTGATTGCATATCTGCACTGTTTTAGTTTATCTATATTCACCATTTTAAAATACCAGCGGTTAATTGACAACTGAAAAGAACAATACTATACTTAATGGTGATATTTCAGTAAAGGAGTGGTGTTTCATGAATAAACAGTATTTGTCAACATCAGCTGCATTTAACACCTGCTCTTTAGGATAGTATCTATCAGCAGTTGCCATCCTTAAAGCAGGTCCTGGCTTTAAGGGTTTATTATTTTAAATTTTGATATTGTTGATGCTGTTACAACGTTTATAGCTTAGTTTTACACTACGTTAAAACATGGTAGCAAGAAATTCATTTTTGACAATAAACCCCTTAATCAAATGAGGGGTTTTTATTTTAAACATTTTGAGCTGGGAACAACAAAAATTATGGAGGTTCTTAGTTGAAGATTAACGATCGTTTATTACGTTTGGGTTATAATGATAAGCTGCAAGACTACTTGACAGTGTACAACGGCAAAAACAACAGCGATTACCTGGCGGGTCGGGTTGCGGTTGTCAATAGAGGCTTGTACAAAGTGTTCACAGCAGAAGGTGAAGTATTAGCTGCTATATCTGGCAAAATGCAGCACAGAACTGATAGCCTGGATCAATACCCGGTGGTTGGAGATTGGGTTATTGTCAATGCCGCAGATTCAGCCTTGGGCCATTCTGTTATTAATGAGATCTTTCCCCGTAAAAGCAGGTTTTCTCGAAAGGTTGCCGGCCGGAAAACAAGCGAGCAGATTTTGGCGGCCAATATTGATTACCTCTTTATTTGTATCTCGCTTAATCAGGATTTTAACATCAGAAGACTGGAACGCTACCTGATCATGGCCTGGGAAGGAGGAGCATGTCCGGTTATTGCTTTGACAAAAGCGGATTTATGCGCAGACATCCCTCAAAAATTGAGCCAGGTTCAAACCGCGGCTCTGGGTGTAAACACCCATGTTGTCAGTGTTGTATCTCAAAAAGGATTAGCTATATTGAAAGAATACCTCAAGACAGGCCAGACAGTGGCTTTAATCGGTTCTTCGGGGGTGGGCAAATCAACATTGATAAATTATTTAGCAGGGTCAGAAATACTATCTACCAGCCCGGTTCGCCGTAGCGATAGTAAAGGCCGACATACGACAACACACCGGGAATTGGTTATGCTAAAGGACGGGGGTATTGTCATAGATACTCCGGGTATGAGAGAGCTGCATATCATGGATGTAGACCAGGGAATTAATAGTACGTTTAAAGATATTGAAGAACTGGCCCGTAGCTGCAGGTTTAGAGATTGTCGGCACCAGACAGAACCCCACTGTGCGGTAAAGCAGGCTGTCGAAAGTGGAGAGCTGTCAGCCAAAAGACTTGGCAATTACTTTAAGCTGCAGAAAGAAGCCGCCTATATGGAGAGAAAGAACAGAATTAAACAGATAAAAAACAAAAGCAGTTGAGCTAAATACAATAGCCTGATAATCTGAGCTTTAACTCAGTTATTAGGCTTTTTACATCTTAACTATGGTATGTTTTAATGCTGAACGAAACCAGGAGGTTTTACTCAAAAACAACCTTGTCTTCTATTTTGCTTTCGATCATCAGCTGGTCTGTTATTTTAGTTATCAGCGTCCGCATTTTTTGCTGACCTAAAGACGATTTAATCTGCGCTTCAACATCACTCAGCTTGAGGGTTTCATTCCCGGTTTCTAAAACATAACGCAAAAACTCATCCTCAACTTCTTTGTCGGTAACAATTGTCATACTGACCAAATCATTGTCCTTGACGTATTGATTCAGATAGTAATCAATATCCAACTGCAGTTCCAGATCACTGCGAAAGTCTTCAACAGTAAAACCTCTTTCTTCCAGGGCAGCCTTAAGTTTGTCTTCGGTTTCATGTTGAGTAACATATTGTTGATATAAGTTCTCAATGTTCTCTGCAGTGGGTTCGTAATCGTCCTTCTTGGCGTACTGTTTTAACAATAAGTCTCTGATCATCGACTGTAAAACGTCGTTTTTGAGCTGAGTCTCCATTTCAGGGGTTATAGTAGAGCCCAGGGACTCGATATAGTCGGCACTTTTGGTGTATTCTATATCAAATTCAGATTGAATAATTGCTTCATCATTGACAAGCACCAACGTCCGATTGGGATCAGGCGCACTCTCCTGCTGGCAGGCAGACATAGTTAAAACTAAGGACAACATTAATATAAAAATAACAGCTCTTTTTTTCATATGTTTAATCTCTCCATTACTAATTACCTTCGCATATCATACCACATAGCGGGTCACAGTGCCACTGGTTTCAAATATCTGCTAGTATCGTATTTTTATGTTTCTAAAATACTGACGTAATACTTCCTGCAAATGTTCCAAATAACCCAGCTGACAATTTGACTGAGGACATCTTTCCGGCATTAATAACTGGTCGCTGTATTTAAAGCCCTGCAGAACGTAATTCATCGCCCCTTCAAGCCATTGACCTGTCTCCAGGGCATCTGCAGTGGAGAATTGACTCTCAATTACAGTTGTCCTGAACTCATAGTTAATGTCGCTGTTTTTGAGCAGCTCGACACAGCCCTTAATGTTCTCAATATCTGATTTGCTCGCTCCAAAGTCAGCGTATTTGGCTGGTGTAGTTTTAATGTCCATGGCGATGTAATCTACCAGGTTTTCGGCTAATAGCTGCTTTAACACCCTCAAGTTAGTACCATTTGTATCCAGCTTAACATTGTAGTCGAGTGACTTTAACTTTAAGATAAAATTCATTAAGCCCGGCCAAAGGGTGGGTTCGCCACCGGTGATACAGACGCTGTTAATCAGTTTTTTACGGCTTTCCAGGTAGTGAAACAGCTCCTCTTCTTTGCCAGGCGGGGTATTTGCCTGAAGCAGTTTGGCATTATGGCAGTAGCAGCATCTCAGATTACAACTGCCGATAAAGACTGTTGTCGCTATATTTCCCGGGAAATCGACAAGAGATACGGGCATAAAATCAACAATCATCGGTCCACAGTCCGTTAAGCAATAATGTACTCTTGACGCTCTTTAAATTCTTCCTGCTTGCCATCGTTCCAGCATTGAACAGGGCGATAGTAGCCAACTACCCTACTCCATACCTCACAGGCTTGCTGACAATCAGGACAGGTAAAATGTTCTCCCTTGAGATGCCCATGCTCAGGGCAGATCGAAAAAGTAGGAGACAGCGTAAAGTATGGTAATCTAAAGTTGCTCGCCAAAGTTTTAATCAACTGTTTAGTGGCATTCAAGTCACTCAGAGCCTCGCCGATAAAGCCATGCAGCACTGTTCCTCCAGTGTAACGGGTCTGTAGCTCATCCTGCAGCTCAAAGGCAGTGAAGATATCTTCTGTGAAATCGACAGGCAGTTGAGTCGAATTAGTATAATACGGTTCCTTTTTTCCAGAGGTAACGATATCGGGATAGCGTTTTTTATCCAGTTTAGCTAAGCGATAGGTTGTCCCTTCACCAGGGGTAGCCTCCAGGTTGTACATCATATTAGAGCTTTCCTGAAGATCCTGCAGTTTGGCTCTCATGTAATCTAGAATTTCAATGGCAAATTTTTGGCCTTCAGGTGTTTCAATCCCTTTATTCATGAAGTTCTGCAGGGCTTCATGCATGCCGATTAAGCCAATAGTATTAAAATGATTAGCCCAGAACTCATCATTCTGCTCTTTGATATTCCTCAAGTAAAATCGGGCATAAGGGTATAGGCCATTATCAGTCATATCTTCCAGTATTTTTCTCTTAATTTCTAAACTGGTGCAGGCGATATCCATTAGCTCCCCAACTCGGGCTAAGAATTCCTGTTTTGTAGTGCTTGTATAGCCAATCCGAGGTAGATTAATTGTTACCACCCCGATAGAGCCCGTCAAAGGTGCCGCGCCAAACAATCCCCCTCCTCGACGGCGCAGTTCTCTGTTATCTAAACGCAGCCGGCAACACATACTTCGCACATCATCCGGGTCGAGATCGCTATTGATAAAATTCGAGAAATAGGGCAGTCCGTACTTCATAGTCATTTCCATAACCAAATCAATAATCGGATTATCCCAGTCCAGGTCTCGTGTTATATTGTATGTTGGAATCGGAAAGGTAAATATCCGGCCGCTGGCATCTCCCTCAGTCATTATTTCACAGAAGGCTCTATTAATTAAATTCATTTCTCTTTGGAACTGTCCCAGCTTTTGAGGATGTTCTACCCCGCCAATAATTGCCGGCAAGGACTCTAATGATTTTGGGCACTGAAGATCCATTGTAATATTGACAAATGGGGTTTGAAAACCGACCCTGGTCGGCACGTTGAGATTAAAAATAAATTCCTGCATTGCCTGTTTGACCTCCGGGAAAGTCAGATTGTCGGCATTGACAAAGGGCGCCAAATAGGTGTCAAAGTTACTCAAAGCCTGAGCCCCGGCAGCTTCTCCCTGCAGGGTATAAAAGAAGTTAACTATCTGGCCCAGAGCTGTTCTGAAATGGCGGGGCGGTTTACTTTGGATTTTTCCTGTGACCCCGGTAAAACCATTTTTTAGCAGGTCACTGATATCCCAGCCACAGCAATAGACAGATAACAGACCTAAGTCATGGATATGTAAGTCACCATTAATATGGGCGCGGCTGACTTCATGGGGATAAACCTTTTCTAACCAGTACTTCTTGGTGATGGTGGTAGCAATGTGGTTGTTTAATCCCTGCAGGGAGTAGCCCATGTTAGAATTCTCTCTTACCTGCCAGTCGTTATCCTCGAGATAATCATCAATGAGGCTGCCAATGTTCAGCAGTGAATTTTTCAGGTTTCTAATCTCACTGCGCTGTTTGCGGTATATAATATAGGCTTTAGCCGTACGGGCATGTCCTAATTCAATCAGTGTTTTTTCAGCTATGTCTTGAATTTCTTCCACAGTTGGAATATCATTTGGTTGATGAGTTTGCTGATAAATGTCGACGACATGCTGCGCCAAACTGTCAGCAAGCCCTCGATTATGGCCCCCTACTGCTCGTGCTGCCTTGAAGATAGCTTCTGAAATCTTAGTAATATCGAAATCCACTTCACGGCCGTCACGTTTTATGATTTTTGTTATCATTGGTAATATCTCCTAACAAATTTGGTGGTGTACTATATATTGTACATTATTACTATCGGTCATACAACATTTTGTGTTTAGTTTTTTGTTCATTTAATTTTTTTAATGGTATAATAAGGATAACTTATAATGCGCTAGAGGAAGGGCAATAAAATGAAGAAATGTTACTTAGATAATGCTTCAACAACCCAGACCAAGCCTGCCAGTGTTTATCAGGCAGTTAACGATACTATGCAGCATAATGGCTGCAGCCCGAGCCGAGGTGGTTATGGCTGTGCTATAGAAGCGGGAAGAAAAATATTAGATGCCAGATCTGCACTTGCCAGACTGTTTAATGTAGCAGACAGTAGATACATTGTCTTTACTCCAGGTATTACCTGGTCCATAAATATGGTACTGCTGGGCCTGTTAAAAGAGGGCGATCATGTTATTACCACCAGTATGGAGCATAATGCTGTTACCAGACCCCTGCGCTGTTTAGAGCAGGAGAAGCAGATTGAAGTATCCTGGGTAAAGGCTAATGCTTTAGGGCAGATTGACCCAGGGCAAATCGAACAGGAAATCAGGGCAAAGACCAGGCTGATTCTTGTCAATCACGCCTCAAACATTATCGGTACTATCCTCCCTTTAGCTGAGATCGCAGAGATATCCAGGAGGAACAAGGTGTTGTTAATGGCTGATTGCGCTCAAACAGCGGGATACTGTGATCTGGATTTTCAAAATCTGGGTTTAGATATTTTGGCTTTTACCGGCCACAAGGCGCTGTATGGCCCACCCGGTACAGGCGGTATGATCTTAAGTGAGAGGGCTGCCAGGGAAATCAAGCCGGTCATTCAGGGTGGTACCGGAAGCAGCTCTGCCAGTCAGTTACAGCCAGAGATGATGCCGGAGAAATTTGAGAGCGGTACCCACAATACCCCTGGCATTGCCGGATTAGGAGCTGGGGTGAAATTTGTTTTGGACATCGGTTTAGAAAATATCCGCAGGCATGAACAGGCATTACTAGAACAGCTGGTCGCAGGTTTGAGAGAAATACCTTTTGTAACAATATATTATTCGGGTAATACTGAGAAACAGGTGCCGACCATTTCAATTACTATTGAAAACCTGGATATGGGTGAAGCAAGTATCCTGCTGGACGAAAGATATGGAATTATGACTCGCTCAGGTATCCATTGCGCACCAATATCCCATCAAACTATTGGCACTTTTCCGTTGGGAACAATCCGTTTAAGTATCGGTTATTTTAATACCCCAGCAGATATCAGCTATACCGTACAAGCTATTACCGAACTGGCAAAGGAGTATAATAAATGAACTCTTATTTAATTGAGCAAATGCCATGGGGGAGGATTTCAGTAGCGTTTAACAAATACAAACAGATAACCTATGCCTCTTTAACTGGAGAGGTCCCTGAAGGGGCTGTTACCGGGGAGTGGCCGGAGCTTTCCGAGAAATTACAGGCTTATGGCAGAGGGCAGGAAGTGAACTTTTTTGAAATGCTGAAGGCAGATCATTTTCCTCAGTTTACTCGGCAGGTTATGATTTGGTTGCAGCACAATTGCCAATGGGGTCAGGTCACTACTTATGGTAAGGTAGCCAAAGCAATTGGCCGGCCTAAATCTTCCAGAGCAGTTGGCCAGGTTATGAGACGTAATCAGCTGCCGCTGTTTGTTCCCTGACATCGCGTCTTATCCAGCACGGGTGCTGGTGGATTTTCGGCAGGCGGTGGACTTGACTTAAAGCAGCAGATGTTAAAGCTTGAAGGGTATAATCTCAACATCACAAAGTCCAGTAACCGTTTGTAGAATCATTAAGCAACCAATGTCATTTAGTTAAGAAAAGACAGTAAATATAAAGCCTAATTCCAGAGTATCTCTAAAGAATTAGGCTTTTAAAATTTATTATGTATAATCTATTTTTGAATGACTCAATCCTACTTTTTGCTTGAGGTTTTAACAGACTTCATCACATCGATAATTTTCCAAATGCTTTCAATACTAATCTTTTCCCGTTGCATTTCTAATGCCAGACGAAAATACTCTGGATTAAGGCTCTGCAGTTCAGGCGATAAGAGAGTTTTATACAGCAAATAGTTTTCATCATAGCCGGTAACGGATTCCTGAACCAGTTCCTTAATTGGGTTTCTAATATCTGTATTGCCCAGTAAATAATCAATTGAAACATCGAAGAAATTGGCAAACTTGACCAATAAGGCATGGTCAGGGCTACGTTCACCCAACTCATATTTAGCTAAAGCCCAATAAGTGACGCCCAGCATTTTAGCCACGTCACTTCGGCTTAAATTTTTCTGCTTACGAAGCTCTTTAATCTTCTCTCCAAAAGTCATATAGCAATCACTCCAGCTATAGTTTAGCACAAATAGTCCACAAAAAAATAGTTTTGACAAAATGGGAAGCAATTGTTGACACTGTACAATAAGTCCAGTATGATATTATTAAGACAAAATGTCCAAGCAAGGAGGAGGTTTATAGTGAGGTATGTATTAAAAAGGCAGCGAAAAAAAAAGGGCTATACCCCAGCGGACATGGCCAGGAAATTAAAAATTTCAACATCGTACTACTATAAAATTGAGGCAGGCAGTAGAAACCCTACCTTGGAACTGTCCAATAAGATTCGAGATATTTTAGAGGTTAGTATTGATGAACTGTTCGTTAATTTTAGCTGGAAGATTAAATGAGCAGATTCGGAGGTTAGAAAGTGTTAAATATTATCACAACAGGCATATCTGTCATCAGAAATGAAAGCAATATTGACTGTCTTTTGTGCGGTTGGAAGAAAGATGCTATTCTATTTCATCTGACATTAATCTCTTTGGATTGCAATCAAATTTACACGATAGATATTTGCAGGAACTGTTGCTATGAACTTTACGATGAACTGGCTGCAGCCATTGAAATGTATCAGGATTTTAATCAGGAAGATATCGTTTAAAGCTAATATAGTAACAATTTAACAATAATCTAAAATCAATACCATAACATATCTCCGTTTTCAGGCTATCACTACTCAACAGGATTACATTGACTTAATATACTGTAGCAATAAATCTTCATGGTTAAATTCTAATAATTTATAATAAAATTGTTACAACAAAAGCTCAGCTAAGATATAATAAAACTATTAAAGCTAAATAGTTTGTGAGGGATTATAAATGCGGGCCAGGATAATGTTGATTTTTTTGCTGTTATTGGCTATTGGTGGGCCAACTGTTTGCAGCCAGGCTGATACTGAATATTTGGAGCTGGTTAATTCTAATATTCAAGATGGGTCAATTATGGTTGATCAGGACATAACTGTTGAGTTGGAATTCAGCGATAAGCTATACCCTGACTCAGAGTCTCTCAGCGATTACTTTCATTTTTATCTGCAGGGCACAGAACCGGAAAAGATTGAGTTCACAGCTCAATTGGCTGGTGAGCAGCAAAACAGCGTTAAGATTATACCTTTAAACCAACTAAAACCGAAAGCAAATTACAGGCTGGTAATTACCAGCAAATTGAAGTCAATGGATGGTAAGACTCTGGGAGAAGATATGGAGATTAACTTTATAACCAAGGGAGTAGATGATGTGCCATACTATTTAGCTTTGGTTTTAGCGATTGCTCTGGCTGCGGTGTATATTTTCGTTATAAAAAAATAACATTTTTAGTTTAACAATTATCATAATGACATATACTATACAGTGTGGTCTTGAGCTGAAGAGAAAACTACAGATTTCGTAGTCATACTGTAGATTTGGGTAATATTATTGAAAAAAAGAGACATTTATTAAAAATAAACTTAAAATCATGGTAAAATAAGGGTTGTATTCTGTATATAATATTATATATAATAATAGTGGGTTGTTGTGCTGCTACACAACAACCCGTACCGAGGGCGCGAGCCCGACGCACCAAGAACTTAGCTTTTCAACAAAGACCGTCCTGTGGCTATCAGGGCGGTCTTAACATATGTAATATTATCTCTTTCGAGCTGCAATTACCAATCCAATGATACCAATGACGAGCATCAGAATCTGATAATCTGTCATCAGGATCACCTCCTTGAAATCAAGGAGCGTTAGACCTGCCCTTCGGTATTACAAGCATAGCACAAAATTAACTGTTATACAATGAAACAATTGCCAAAAAAACTCAATTAAATAAAATATTAAGAATCTAAGTGCGGCTAATGACAATGATTAAAATATTATGTCTAGTTATGACAAACTATTGACCCGAGTGCTATGGGTTGATGGTTTAGAATACCATGCGCACATTGCTGTAATTTTTGTAAAAACAAATTCCGCTGGCCAGGTTATTCTGTTAAAATTAAAGGACACTAACCCTACGGGAGAAAAATATGGATGTTAAAGCAGTAAAGCAAAACCTGGATAAATATCTGGAGCGAATCAAGAATTATTTTCCGAATTATGAGGAACGCCCTGAGCAAAATCAAATGATTCGAGCAATATTAAATGGCTTTTACAAAAAGCAGCATATCTTAATTGAAGCGGGAACCGGTACAGGAAAGTCATTGGCTTATATTTTAGCGTTACTGGCTGTAATGCGCACTGGAGCAGCAAAACAACGGGCCGTAATTTCTACTTATACTATTAACCTGCAGCAGCAACTGATTGAAAAAGATATTCCACTTTTACAGCAAATCCTTGATGATAATTTTATAGTGGCAATCGCCAAGGGTAGAAATAACTATGTCTGTCAACAGCGGTTTATGAATGTGTTGACCAGTATTGCAGGGGTGTTTTCTTCGGCAGAGCAGGCCTTAAATTATCGTGAGGTGTTGGACGAGGTCTATGATGGCATTAAAATTGCTATTGGAGATAAAGCAAAAATAAAGACCTCTATCTTACCTGGAGTCTGGAGTGAAATCTGTTCCAGTAAAGAAACCTGTTTAGAAGATAACTGCCCATATGACTTTCAATGCCCATTCAGACAGGCTCGGAGAGAACTACATAAAGCAGATTTAATCATCAGCAACCATGCCCTATTTTTTGTCGATTTAATGCTAAGGGGTGGAACTACAGAAGAAGAAGGCGGAATCCTGCCTGCTTATAATTATGTTGTATTTGATGAGGCCCATCATGTCGAAAATGCAGCTACCAGTGCGTTTTCTATTGAACTGGAAGCTAAAGGCTTAAATCAGCCAGCGGCCTGGCTGCAGAATATGCTGAAGAGAGAGACCATCAGGACTGCCTTAACTGAGGTAGGCAGCAATTTAAACCACGCTACCGCTCTAAACCAGCAGTACTTTGCCCAGGTATCTGACCTGTTGCAGAATATTGGCAGCCTGAGTAGCAATTCGATCAGTACCCGGGTGTTTCCGCACGAACTGGAGAAAATAGAAAACCGGTTAAAGGACCCATTGAGTGAACTGGCAGAATTAATCGAAAAAATGAGTAAAAACATTAGCCTCGACGATATAACTGCTGCAGAGCTCGACAAGTTAAATCTGTGTTTTCAGAATATAGCCAGTAATTTAGATTTTGTACTAAAGGCCCAGGGGGAAGAGTATGTTTACTGGGTTGAGCAGCGTCATCAGCCAGCTGTATTTGCGGCTCCGTTAAACATAGCTGAAATGATGAATGAAAAGATATTTTCAAAATCGCTGCCAGTTGTCTGTACCTCAGCTACTTTGGCAGTGCCGGATATGGGCTATTTTGCTCAAAGGCTCGGCGTAGATAATTTTACCTCTAAAATTATTTATTCTCCATTTAATTACCTGCAACAGGCCAGGCTGATAATCCCAGAGCAGGCTCTAGAGCCAGATTACAAGAATATCGATCAGTATGAAAACTATGTCGGTGGTGCTGTACTGGAAGCCAGCAACAGGATTAAAGGGGGTATTTTTGTACTGTTTACCTCGTACAAAATGCTGGACAGTGTTTACAGTAAAATTGAAAGCAGGATTTTAACCAATAGTAAAACTATTCTTAAACAGGGACAGACCTCCCGTAGTGAGTTATTAAGGCGCTTTCGACAGGAAGGCAATGCCATTTTATTTGGCACATCTTCGTTCTGGGAGGGCGTAGATGTAGTGGGTGACAGCCTGCGTTGTGTCATTATCACCAAACTTCCTTTTCCGGTACCTGATGATCCGCTGGCTGCTGCCCGTATGGATCGTATTAAACAGGCTGGCGGCAACTCATTTATGAATTATATGCTGCCTCAGGCTGTACTGCATTTTAAACAGGGCTTTGGCAGATTAATCCGCAGCAAAAGTGATACCGGTTTAGTGATTGTCACCGACAAACGAATGTTATCGAAAAGATATGGCCAAAGCTTTATTCAGGCCCTGCCTGAGATTCCATTGAAAAGAGATATTCGAGATATCTAATCGTTTTCCGCTGGTGTTAGCTTGGAAAATAGAGGGAGAAATATGAAATACCGGGAAGAACTGATAACAATACTGAGTTCAAATAAAAGATTTATGAACTACCTGGAAGCGGCTCATAGTTTAAATATCAAAAACTATTGTGTAGGTGCTGGAGCAGTCAGAGATACTGTGTGGGCTCACCTGCACAATATGGTTACGGTTCGATATCGAGATATCGATGTCGTTTACTACAGCAAAAATGAAACCCGTGCCCAGGAAAAAGAATATGAACAGCAATTAGACAGCTATGGTTATGGTGTTGAGTGGGATGTCAAAAATCAGGCCCTCGTCCACGAGTGGTATCAGCAGAAATTTGGCATAGCTGTAGAGCCCTATAATAATCTGCATGAAGCCATAGGTTCCTGGCCGGAACTGGCCACCAGTGTCGCAGTTTATCTTGATAATAATCATAACATGCAGGTTATTGCTCCTTTTGGCTTAGAAGATTTATTCAACATTACCTTGCGCAGAAACCCTACCAGGGTAACCAAGGAGACGTTTGAAGCTCGGCTGGCCAGTAAAAAAATGAAACAGAGATGGCCTAAGCTGAGAGTAGTCAGGGACTAAGATTTTGTTATCCATTTAGATTGTTGGGGTTGACAGAGTAAGCTTCCCATAGAGCCACTGGAAGAGGTCTTTTTAAATAGAACTGATGCAATCAAACTGGATAGCAGTACTAAAACCGCAAAAATCATGATGCAGATATAGGCTGGTATGCTATCCAGCATTCTACCCATTAATGCCTGGCCGATCGGAATCGACGACAGCAAAAAGGTGCTGATTACCGCCGATATTCTTCCCATCATCTGGCCCGGTATGTATTTCTGTCTGGTTGTAACTGAAATAATTGAGGCCATGGCTACCGATGCGCCCAGCACAAATGAGGAAAAAATGATTCCAAAATAACCTACCCAAATCCCGAATGGCATATTGGGCATGACCGTAACTGCGGCTAAAATAAATGATATTCCCGATATAAAAATGAGTACAGGAATAGTTTTTTTAAAATCATATTTAGCCATCAGCCTACCAGCTAATAAAGAGCCTAGAATTGGCCCGACCATCATTAGTGAACGAGCAATGCCAAATAGATAATCTCCAATCTGCAAATCCTGCCTTAAAATATAAGGAAAAGCAATCATTGATACCGGAGCAACAGTAAAATTCATAATAACCAGTGATACAGTTAAAATCAAGATAATGGGATTGTGTTTTAAAAATACTATACCTTCAGCAAGTAATTTAAAAAATGGCTCTTTTTGTTTAGAACTGCGCAGGCTTTCCTGCGGGGGAGTGATAAACATTTCAGAAACAGAAGAGAGTACAAAGCTGATTCCGTTGATAATCATTACCATAATGAGACCTAACAGAGGATAAAGAATACCGCCCAACAGTGGCGCAAGTATTGTGGAAAAAGTCATGATTAAATGTCTCATTGAATTTACTGTTCCCAACCTTTTCTTTTCTACAATATCCGGTATCAGGGCTGCCGTTGCTGGCTCAAACAAAACGGTTATTGTGCCCAGCAGGATAGTAAAAATATATATTTGAGTCAGGTTTAAACCCTGATTGCGATAAAGCAAAACGACAAACATAAAAGTAATGGCTCCAGACAGCATATCGAGAGAGACAATTAACTTTTTGCGGCTGACTCTATCGGCCAACACTCCAGCAAATGGACCCAAAATAATACGGGGGATCATTCCCAGCAGGATCACATATGAGAATTTAGTTGCCGAGTTAGTAATATCAAGTACATATAAAGACAAGGCAAATAACTGCATATAAGTGCCCAGCATGGATACCAGCTGTCCTGTTAACAGTAAGATAGAGTTTTTGCTTCGAAGGTGTGTTAATTTCATATTTAGATCATCCTGTAAATGATTTCTTTTGGGTGAATAATAACTAATTACTGCATGGATTAGTTAATTATTAACATTGCTGCTTCTCTCAGCTTGGATCGGACAGCTTCTTTGTTTAATGAATAGTAGACCTTGTTATTCTGACGCCATTCAATTTTAGCTAAGCCGGATTCAACAATTTTACTCATATGGTAGCTGGTAGTTGCAGGGGTTAACTGACATAACTCCGCCAGCTCTTTACTGTATAGACTTTTCCTTGACAAAAGTTTTAGCATTTGCAAACGCTTGGAGTCAGCCAGAGTTTTAAAAAGTAAAGCCAATTGTTTTTCGTTCTGGTTATCTAACCTTTCCAGAAGTGTGAATCCATAATGGTGATAGTAGCCATCATCAAAGTTCCATAGGGCCTGACCGGCATAAGAAAAGTACAGGGTATAGATGAAGACAGGCTTATGATGTTCTAATTCATATTCTGACTTGTACCAAATTAGCTCATTCATAAACCGATTGGGGTTCGAGTCATAGCTTTGCTGATGTATTTGCACGGTTTTATCCATAAACTGCTGAAGATGGGGACTAAATTTCTTAAAGAATTTATGATAGTAGCTTTCCAGCAAAGAACAATACCTGTGTTTTATTTCGGCTGCATGGTATTTGTACAGCATAAAGCTCTCGGCATCTGCCGATTTGGTATCGGTGATCGGGTTTTTATTTATAGCAGCAATCAGATCACTGTCAGCATCAGATACGTTCAGGTCTACATGGATTCTTCGCAGGTACCTATTCAGCAGTTCATGAGTTGTTATTGATTTCAACTCCTGCAAACAGTCTTCAACCTCGATAAATTTAGTGGCAATTTCGTAAAAAGCAATAAATATTCCCGAAAAATTGAGCAGGGCCAAATCAAAGTCCTGTTTCATAATAGGATTCATCTCTTGTTCTAATGTGTCGTAGTAATTTTCAATTCGTTTTATCTCGTCGTTATCAACCTGCCGAGGTTTTATACCTTGCCGGCGACTGATTAAGTTGGCGAGAGAGCTGAAAAATTCATAACAGATGTTGTATTTAATAGTTGTGTTAGACATTAATCTAACCTCCTTATTAGATGTTTATCTAATTATGCTTTATTATAGTGATATGTTTTGCTGAAGTCAACTTATAACCACTATGTTTTCTTTTTATTTTTAACTGACAGGCCCGCAGCCACAATCGTATTTCCCAATCGTATGATAGAGCCCAACAGTATATTTTACCTTTGGTTGCTAAGAATAAATGTAACTAAAGACGTACTGAAGGGGAAAGCAAATGCTGATTTTTAATAAGTTAATAAGAGATAAAGTTCCTGATCTGATAAAAAAACAGGGCAAAAGCTGCAATACCAAAGTACTCAATGAAACCGAGTATCTGCGGTATCTGAATCTTAAACTGAAAGAAGAAATGGACGAATACTACGAGAGCCAAAACCCCGACGATTTAGCTGATGTAGTAGAGGTCATCTATGCCTTGCTCAAGTTTCGGGAAATAAGCCTTGAAGAGTTTGAAACCATCAGAAAAACTAAGCTTGAGACCAACGGCGGTTTTGATGGGCGGGTGCTGCTGCTAGAAGTCTATGAAGGGTAGAGCCTTCGGATTTACTGAGCTTCCATAATCATACCCATCTGCTACGTCATACGAAGAAATTTTCTCAAAGATATACTCATGTATTATCGTTGTAGAAAATTTCTTCTATTCCTGGAGCTGGGCATAATTCTGAAAGCCTAGGTGCAACGGGCTCTGCGTCAGTTAGGTAGAAGGTTTTTTTGTGGTCACCTCAATTCTGTGAGCCATTTAGGCCCTGCGTTTCGTCAGTCATATGCAATAGGTTGGCAATTGTTGGGTAATTGTTTGGCGTTTGTTTGGCAGTTGTAGGGTGAAAGGAAGGGGGTTGACCAGCCATTAGCCTCTTGCCAACAAGTGTTTAACTATTGTTCCAGCAATTGTTTGACAATTGTTCAGCCATTGTAGGAGCAATTCCACCACGTTTACAAAGTAAACCCACCAGGTTATTGCTTATTTCTACTGATGTAAGGTATGATGTGAAGGTAAAAATTTGTGGTGATCATTGGAGGGTCAGTCATGAGTGAATTTAAATACTCGAAAAGAACGCATAAAGGGAATATGTTCAAAAATATTTTAAAGATCACGGCCTTTGTCCTAATTGTGATAATTATAGTAATGCTTGGCATGTACAGAAATGAACTTATAACCTTATCATCATTAAAGGAAGTCAATCAGCATCCCCTTTATACCATGACATACAAAGGAGATTATGGCTTTGATGAGTTTTTAAAGATTGGAGCAAGCAGTGATCAAGATATAGAAGAATTTGTGATCAAGAGACTCTTAAAAGGCCTCAATATCGATTTAAAGCTAACCTCGGCCGGGTGTACAGTTTTTGCTGCAGAAAACGAAAATGGAGAACGAATTTTTGGCAGAAACTTTGATTTTGATTATGCCCCGGCTATTTTGCTTACCACAAAACCAAACAATGGGTATGAATCAATATCTATGGTTAACCTTGCCTTTGCAGGCTATGGTAAGAATAAGTTGCCACATAAGTATTCATTCAATAGTTTTTTGACTTTGGCAGCACCATACTTGCCATTTGATGGTATGAATGAAAAAGGTGTGGCTATTGCTTTGCTGGCGGTACCGTATTCGGAGCCACCTCAAGATCCTGAAAAGATTACCCTTAATACAACCACTGCAATACGATTAGTTTTAGATAAAGCAAAAAATACAGAGGAAGCGATGGATTTATTAAAGCAATATAATTACTACTTTTCTGGAGGTATTGATTGCCATTACCTGATAGCAGACAGCAAAGGTAAAACAGTGCTGGTTGAATTTATGGAAAATGAAGTCAAGTTTATTGAGGTTAAAGAAAGCTATCAAATTGCCTCTAACTTTATCAGTTACAATAATCTCAATATTGGCGAAGGTGCAGATGAGTTTGAGAGGTATGATATCATTAGCCAGTATCTCACAGATTCGAAAGGTATAGTCGGTGAGGACAATGCTATGGATTTGCTAAAACAGGTTAGCTGCAATGAGCGTACCCAGTGGTCAGCAGTTTATAATCAAGAAACTGGCAGTATTAGGGTTTGCATGAGTGGAGACTACAAAGAAAAGCTTCAGTTCAAATTGACAGACTTCAAAGATTAACCTCCCTCAGATTAACATTAATCAATTGCAGGCTCCTCTTTCAGTTATTCTGTCCCCATATTCTTATTTAAATAATCAATTAACAGGCATTTTAAACATAGATGCTTGTTTTTTGTATTGCATTGGTTGGAATTGACATAAAAAAAGTTGTTTTGGTAATGTTAAAATACTAAACTTATAATATAATTGAGGTAATAGAATGACGTATGGATCTCCGTGAGATTGGAGTAAAATGCCTCAAGGGAGTGTAGATTGGTGAGAAGGAGAAAAGCATTACAACCGGAAAAAAAATCTAAATCGTTAATCAGAGGGGTACTTTGGGGCATAACTAAAGCCGTTTCCTTAGTAGTTAGTATAGGCTCAATTTTTTCGTATGTAATTGTTTTAAGCAGTAGAAAAAAGCAAAAAATCCAGGAAGTAAAGGATTACGTAAAGTATCAACTACTTAATTTAAGCAGTTTTTTTAAAACAGCTGAAAGCAATTTAAATATATTTAAATCAGAGTTTTTAAGAATATATAATTCTGATTACCAGATAACTGAAGAAGAGTTTTGGGAGTATTACTTTTTAGATGATGATGGTGCTATAAGGATGAAACCAAAATACTTTAACGGAGTTCTTAACTCAAATGGAGTTTACAGTGAGGCGATAACCAGCTTTATTGGCAGCAATCAAAAAATCGATGACTGGGATTTTCAGCGCCGCTTAATGATTTCTTATAAACTGCTACAAAAATTTGGGCCAGCCTGGCAGAATAATTTTGCCAATGTACATGTGTCTTATCCTGAAAATGCCATCTCAGTTTACTGGCCGCAACAGCCCTGGGGTTTAAAATCTCAGGCTGATTTGCCCATGAATGAGTTAGAAACAATCAAAGCTACTACCCAGAAAGAAAATCCTGAGCGCAAACCGGTCTGGTCTGCCATGTATTATGATGAAACAGCCCGAGATTGGGTAATAACTTACCAGTTGCCAGTGGATTTTGAAGGAAAGCATTTGATAAATCCGAGCCATGATATCTATTTAAAGGAATTTTTAAATAATCTGATATCCAACAAAATCAGTAATACCTATAATTTTGTCTTAAATCAGGATGGATACCTAATTGCCTATCCTGGCGAGCCGACGCATGAGCAAAAGCTTATGGGGCATATCTCTCTGGAAAAAGCCAATATACCTTCAGTGACCAGGGCCTACTATTTAATTAAAGATGCTGTTGGCTTTGATTTTACCGGTGTTAAGGTGATAGAGAATACAGATGATCACTGCTATCTGATTGTAGGAAAAATCCAGGGGCCGGACTGGTGGCTTGTTACGGTCTTACCTAAAGGTCTGGTGCAGAATGCTGCCAAGCGGTCAGCGGCATTAATTGGCCTTGGAGGTGTTTTTGCGTTGCTTTCAACACTATCCCTGGTATTTTACGTAATGCATAATCAGGTATCGAAGCCACTGAAGCTGTTGCGGAATGCTGCTGATGCCATTGGAAAGGGAGATTACAGCAGTGCCACCGCAAAAGCTATGAGATTGCCGCTTGGATTAAATAATGAGATTGGGGTTTTGGCTAAAAGATTTAAGGAAATGTCAACTCGGATCAGAAATAACAAGCAAAACCTGGAGAAAATTGTTGATGAAAGAACGGCAGAGCTGGAAAAAGCGAATCTTACACTCCGGCAGATTAGCTCACTGGACGGGTTAACTCAGGTATATAATAGACGTTCTTTTGAAATTGATATTGAAAAAATATTTAGTGCAGCCCAAAGTACCGAAGGTGTGTTTTCTATTTTAATGGCCGACATAGACTTTTTTAAGTTGTATAATGACAGTTATGGTCATGCTGAAGGGGATTCTGCGTTGAGAGAAATAGCCAAGCTGATTAAAGACAGTATCAGGGGCAGTGATCGTGTGTACCGCTATGGCGGGGAAGAGTTCGCCGTTGTTTTTCCCAATACAAACCTGAAAACAGCCCATTCAGTTGCCAGGAGAATTCTCAATAACATTAAAGCAGAGAGGATTAAACACAAAAAGAGCACTTATAATTATGTAACTATCAGTGGTGGCTTAGTGGAATATTCACGCTCATTTCAGAATCCTCAGCAAATGATCAAGGCTGCCGATAAAAAACTGTATCAGGCCAAACATTCAGGCAGGAACAATTTGGTTATATAATTGTGGATTTTCAGTTTATGATATTAACTTTACTTGACAACAAAATTTGTCAGAGTGCTTAATCCTGATCTATAATCTAATTTAAGGAATAACCAAAATGTAAGGAGAGTTTCTTATGCAAACAATGGGGGACATGGCCAGATTCTTGAAGCAACTAATACCAGTGAATATCCCTGAAGCATATCCAATTAATTCTATGTTTAAAACCATTTCAGACGAAGAGGACATCCGCAAAGGCGTTCTTGCTTTCAAAGATTTCCTATATCGACTTTGCGATTATATAGTAGCTGACAAAAGTTTATGTGATGAACCTAAAAAAGGCAAGAAAAAGTTTTCAGACAAAACAACTTTGACAGTAGAGTTTCCATTTCTAGGCAACATTAGGAGCATCTTAATAAACATAGGTCAGCATGGTATAATATCCGAGAAAGGTGATTCCCTGTTGATTAGAAGCTGGGAAATGATCAGACTCAAAAAATCTCTTAAAAAAAATTCAACCGCAAAAATCTCTGTTTCGCAAATGATTGAAAGCATGCGATTTCTGGCTGAATGCGGTATTAATTTTGTAGGTATTGACTTGAGCCTGAAAAAACCTGATATATCAAAAATTGAAGCAGTGCAGATTTCATATCCTGATAATCCGCTTATGCTAGCAGGCTGGAAAGCTTTGGGAATTGCCCAGCATCAGCTGTCATCCCGTAAAAATGACGATATTTTACTCCGATGCGATTACCGGGCACTGAAAAACGAAGATACAGAAGTAGACTCTGTTTTGAAAGAGTTTGTCTACCCGTTGTCTGCTCCTTTGCAGGAATTCGTCTTAAAATTTCATCAACATTATCTCGATTTGGGAATGGAATGTAATGCAGAGTTAAGGATGTTCTATGTTCATTTGATTTACTCGTATAAACGCAAAGCAATATGGCGGTTTTCGAGATCTTTTCATAACGGCTACCGTATCATCCTTAAAACCAAGAATACTTCACAATATACTGATGTGATTGAGAGTTTTTCTGAGTTTTTACAGGAAAAAATCTCTAAAGGATATGGATGTGACAGCACTGGTCACGGCAGTTGCCAAAGAGGTTGTGAAGGGTTTCGTTTTTCTTTGAATGAATCAGTGCTTGATATAAGTCAGGATTTAGAAATATGGCTCGACAGCGAGCTGGCAAGTATGCAAAAAAATAAGAAAAGTCAGAAAACACCTCGTGCTAAGGTGTGAATTATTGAGATCATAAAAGGTATAAAAAAGAGCCACTTATGTTTCCGGTGACTCTTGAATATACTCTGCTGAGATCCGTAAATTTTCAAGAATGTTTCGCTGTCAAGGCACTAGGAAATTTGCAGGCTTTGGCGTACAAGTAGTACTCCGGAGGTTGTAAATTTCCGTATAACGCCGAGAACGTTCATTCTCAGAATTCTACCTCATGTTGTTTGTTTCTGGTTCCGCATACTCCACCCCTTTAGTATCCACAGTAATAGATTTAATCACCGGAGCAACCTTTGGTGTACCCATGCGCGGATTGGTTAACGGAGTTGCGACAATCTGTCGGACAGTATCCATTCCCTCGATAACCTGGCCAAAACCAGCATAACTGCCGTCTAAATGAGGGGCAGGCTGATCCATAATAAAGAATTGGCATCCTGCCGAATCCGGATGTTGAGCCCGAGCCATGGATAAAACCCCCGGGGTATGTTTCAGGTCATTCTGAAAGCCGTTTTCGTTGAACTCTCCTTTAATTCCGTAACCTGGTCCACCGGTTCCGGTCCCGGTCGGGCAGCCTCCTTGAATCATGAATCCTGGAATAATGCGATGAAAAGTGAGGCCGTCAAAGAATTTTGCCTTGGTTAAGCTGATAAAATTATTGACAGTGTTCGGTGCAATCTGGGGATAAAGCTCGGCCTTTATAATAGAGCCATTATCCATAGTTAGAGTGACAACTGGGTTGGTATTACTCATAGAATTAATCTCCCATAGTTTATTTGCCCTACTATAGTATCATTAAGCTGTAATAATTTAAAACAAAATGCTCATTTCCCCTAATCAAGACAAGAAATTCCCCAAGCAGTTCACTCCAGCAGGTAAAAATCACAAGATATCAGTTGCCAAACAACTCCGGGCAATGATCTTTTAGTGCTCCAGTCACGCAATATAGTTTGCGTCGCCAGTAAGCTTCAGACGCCCCTGAGACCATGTCCCAGATTGTACTGAATAAGATCAGTTTAAGCGAAAGGATATAGTCCTGCATCAGCTGATCATGGCTGTAGTTGTCGACCCCTTGTTTGAGCAGAGTGTTCTGATAGTGATCAAGCAGCCGTCTCTCTCTGTTGTCTGCCAGGCGTTGAGCCGGAGACCAGAAAGTCGCCATCATATATACCAGATCCATGGCCGGTAAAAAAACACAACGGTTGCCAAAGTCAATGATATAGGTTGGCGCTGACGGGTCATGAGGGCAGAGGTATTGCGAAAAATAATTGTCGCCATGAATGAGCGTCAGCTGTCGGTTATGGTCTATTCGCTGCCCGATTTGAGGCCAGGATGTTTTAAGCTCTGTTAAACATTTCTGATAGGCCAGCAGATCGTCTGGGGGCAGGGTAGTTTGCGCCAAAAAATAATCTAATTCGCTAGTTCGTTTGGCCATCAGCTCTCGATAAGTATCTTCGTTTCTGAACCAATGCGCCCAAGGCAATAATTTACTGCCCAGCTGCTGATGTTCCCACCAGTAAGCATGAAAGCCGGCGATACATGAAACCATTGCCAGCAGTTGCTGTTCGCTCGGTACAGAGTTGCCCTGCTTGGCCTGTTGCGCAGTAACTGGAGTATAATGGCTTTCAGAAAGATCATCGAGCAGGATGTGGGAAAGCAGGGTATCAGGATGCCATTGGGCATCGTAACAGTGAACAAAAAAAGGCAGGTTATCGCTCTGTCGGGCGATATACTGATAAAACTCCACCTCCTGTTTGGCTTCCTCACGAGCCCAGTCCAGCGGCTTGGTCATTTTAAGTAATAGTCTTTCAGGTGCCAGGCCAACTTCATTTGAGTAGGTTAGCTGCAGGTATGCAAAATAGGCAGAGTTACCTTCTTTAAAACTGACGGCAACATCAGTTACCTGACCTTCAGTCAGTCTTGCATTTTTGTACATAATCTCAGTCAGCCACTCAGGTGTTATTTGTCCAATATCGGTAATTACACGGCACATTTTATCACCTCCTAAAAAGGGTTTGCAATAAATATTAAAAGGCTGGGTTAACCAGCCTTTTATCCAAAGTTACAGGTACTAACTCAGTTAATATTACTATTCTATTTTTTCGGGCTCCGGATATTCAACACCGTTAGTATCCACGGTGATCTTGCTGATAACCGGAGGTTCAACAGGCAGACCATACTGTACATTAGCAAGCGGGACAGCAGCAAGCTCTTTGACATGCTCTATTCCAGCAATAACTTTGCCAAAAGCAGTGTAACTGCCATCTAAATGCGGGGAATCCTCGTCCATGATAAAAAACTGTGAGCCTGCCGAATCTAAAACTGCCGATCTGGCCATAGACAGCACCCCGGTGGTATGCATCAAATTATTAAATTCCTCTTTAATGCTGTATCCGGGGTCCCCTGAGCCATCGCCCAAAGGGCAGCCTCCCTGAATCATGAATCCTTCCATAATTCTGTGAAAAGTCAAACCGTCATAATAGCCCTGTTCAATTAAGCTGATAAAATTATTGACGGTATTCGGTGCTATCTGGGGATACAGCTCTGCCTTTATTGTTTTTCCATCTGCCATTTCTATGGTGACAACGGGTAACTCCTGATCGTAATCAGGCACCTCAGTTGTAAAAACAAATTTTCTCGGCTCTGGGTATTCTTGTCCATGGGTATCAACCGTAACTGATTCAATCACTGGTGGGTCGACCGGTATGCCAAGGCTATTACCCTCCGCATCTGTATCCTCAGTAATTTCGGTTGCCATAACATTTTTGAATTTATCCAGCCCCTCAATGATTTTGCCAAAGGAGGCATAGTAGATATTTAATTCATGTTGTGGATTCGTCACATCGATATCCATAATAATAAACTGAGAGCTGGCGGAATTGGGAAAATAACTGGTTACCGTGGACAGGACTCCTTCAGTATGCATCAACCTGTTATCAAAACCATTGGCCGGGACTTCACCACGAATAGTATAGCCAGCACCGCCGGTTCCATCACCCTTTGGGCATCCTCCAAAAGCTAAAAATTCGGGCATTATCCGATGAAAGGTCAAGCCATCATAGAATTTTTGATTGGCCAGATATATAAAGTTGTTCACTGCTTCCGGAGCTATCTCTGGATACAACTCTGCTTTAAACACATCACCATTCTGCATGGTAAAGGTGACAATCGGTTTAGTATCATCAGCTACTGGCGGTTCAGTTTGCTGCTGACATCCGGTGAAAATTGCTGACAACAGCAGAACTGCGGTTAAAACTACTAAAAATCTCCTATACATTTCAATCTCCTGCTTGTTTAATAACCATTATTTATGTCTACTAAATTTAATAACGGCATCCCTTCACTAAGATTAATAATATTGGTGATAACATCATCCCAGCGATCCAGGTCGCTCATTGGGGAAGCAGCCCGATGAGGGCTCATCACAATATTATCAAGGGTATGAAAAGGCAATTGATAAGGGTAGACCGGATTATTGTCAACAGGGCGAATTTTTTCGTTCCACCAGACATCGATAGCAGCGCCTTTTATTGACTTATTCTTCAGAGCCTGAAACAGAGCTTCCTCAACAATTACCTCACCCCGTCCCATATTGACAATAAAACCTTCTGGACCTAATAAACGCAATAGCTGCTGGTCGATTAAGCCTTTTGTCTCTGGGGTCAAAGGAAGAGTTACGATAATGATATCACAATAATCAAAAAAAGTGGGCATTTGCCGATGACTAAATATTTTTGTAACATTTGGGTATGGTTGGGTCAAAGCTTTTCTTTTGCAGGCGACAATCTCAATGTCAAAACCGGACAAAAATTTGGCAAGGTGGGTTCCGACACTGCCGTAGCCTAAAATGCCTACTTTTTTGGAACGCAAAGGAACATTTTCTGCGGATTTAGTTTTGCTTCTCCACAAACCTTGCCGGATATTGTGATGGTGAGAAATGACATTATTTAATAAAGTCAGTAATAAGGCTGTGGCATGCTGTGCAGTAAAATAAGCATTGCCGTGACAATTAGCCAGTTTAACTGTCGGAAAATCCCTAAACAGTTCGATTAAATGCTGTACCCCGGCTCCAGGGTTCTGCATCAGCCGGAGGTGGGGCGAGGCTTTTAACAGCTCCTTAGTCGGCCTCCAGCCGATAATCATTTCAACCTGATTTTCTCTGGCTAACTCAATCAGGATTTGCTCTTCTTTTTGATCGGGAAAAATCATTTTAATATTATCTGGCAGCCTGCTGTTAAAGCGCTCTCTCAGCGCATCGGGGACAACCCAGGCACATAATACATTCATTTTTTACTCCTTTGTTAATACTTTTTAACTAACCTGGCCTTCCTGCTTGCTGTGTGACAGCACGAACTGCAAGCTCTTGCAGTTAGTTATAGACGCAGGTTAGTTAATTATGTTAATAAAGGGCTCGCTCAGTATGACTATTGATAAGGTACATTTGAGCGGCCCTTTAATTTTATTTTATTTTGTTAGATAGGAATGTGCCGTTTTTAAGACTTCCGGAATCTCAATATTTTGGGGACAGGCACTCAGACAGACCCCACATTCAGTACATTTACTGGCATCAATATTGTTGTTTATCATAAAGGCCTGGTACGAGCGCGCAGCTCCTTCTCGGTTATCATAGATGTTGCCATTGTTGTATTGGGTGAGAACTCCAGGAATGTTTACTCCAGCCGGACAGGGCATACAGTATTTGCAATTGGTGCAGTTCACTTTAGTTCTTTCAACATATATTTTCCTTACCTGCTCGATTAGGGCGAGCTCTTTTGCTGTAAGAGAATTGGGCAGCATGGCATCAGCTTTTTCAACATTCTCTTCTACCTGTTCCATGGTACTCATTCCGCTTAAAATTGTCACGACATGGGGGTTATTGGCCGCCCAACGGAAACACCATTCTGCAGGGGTTCTTTTGATTTCTGCCTTGTCCCAAATCTTTTGGACATCTTCAGGTACACTCTTGGTTAAACTGCCACCTCGCAGTGGTTCCATAACTATAATCCCGATTCCACGGTCGACAGCATATTCCAAACCCTCTATACCTGCCTGATACTCAGTGTCCATAAAATTGAGCTGAATTTGAGTAAAATCCCACGGGTAAGTGTTGATAATCTCTTTAAAGAGAGGCAGCTCATCGTGAAACGAGAACCCAAAATAGTTAATTTTGCCTTTGGCTCGGGCCTCTTCTAAAAACTTGATAGCCCCCAGATCTCTAATCTTATTCCACCGGTTCTTATTTAGAGCATGCAGCATATAAAAGTCAATATGGTCAGTTTCCAGCTTGGCTAATTGCTCGTCCAGGTATTTTTCAAAATCTGAAAACTCTTCAACCAACCAAACAGGGTGTTTTGTGGCCAGGTAAACCTTTTCTCGGTAGCCGTCTTTTAAAGCTTTGGCTACCAGTAACTCGCTATTACCTTTATGGTAGGGGTAAGCCGTATCTACATAAGTAACCCCGTTGTCAATGGCATAGCGGATCATCTTAATCGACTCTTCTTCATTAATTTGGCCTGAATCATTGTTGAAATATGGCATTCGCATGCAGCCAAAGCCCAGAATTGAAATCTTTGCTTCGGGAGCACAGGGGAAGTGACGATAATGCATATTAATCCTCCTTTGACAGCTAAAATACAGGTTATTTAGCCTATCTAAATAATTATATCATTTTAGTTTTGTATCTGACAAGATGTATATCAGTAAGGTATACTATGGCTATGATTAAAGCAGTCTGGCAGCCGCCAGGACATGCTGTCAGACTGTGATATTATAATTGACAAAAATATAATAAGCTTGATGAGGTAAAAAAGATGGTTAATAACAGATTCTTAATAGGGCATTATGGGCGATATGATAGACAAAAGCAAACACGAGATTTCAGGCAGGGGTTTTATGGGGTAGAACTCTGTTCCTTTAGTAATGAGGAAGATATTAAAGCTATAGTTAAAGACGCCGCTGCTCAAAATTTTAACTATGGTATTCATCTGCCGTTGAGGTCTGGCAGGTGGAGATTGAGAGATGCGCAGTATTTGTCCAAATCTTCGCAATGTCAAAAAGAGTCTTACTCGTACATGGAAGATGAGATTGCCTATGCCTGCAAATATCACCCGGATTATATTTTATTCCACTTTCCCAAGCCAATGCTGTTAGATACCAGGGTGGATTGGAGCAGCTGGAGGTTTGCTGACAGTTCTGAGCACTATTGGGAAAATGAATACCCATATCAGCTTTTTTTGGAAGAATGCAATAAGTTTTTTACCTGGTTGCGCAGGCAGGCTGAGCTTTACAAGTTTGTGCCGGTTTTAGAGTTCGATTTAGTAAACAAGTATATCTATAATAATGAAGAGTTTTATCAACTGTTTTCTGCTTATCCTGAAATAAAGGTGTGTTTAGATATTGCCCGTTTGCATGTGCAACGTGTGTTGGACAAGTATTTTCCGGTAGACTGTTTTATCAAACAGTATGCCAGGCACACCTATTTAGTGCATTTATCAAATGTCAGTGTAAAGAAAAAAATCAACCACTATCCGGCACTGCCCACCCTCAACCCAGATGAAGGCTGGGCTGATATTAAGATGTACCTGCAAAAAATCAAGTCAGAAAATAATCAGTTTAAGCTCTTGTTTGAGCACTGGTCCAATGCTGTCAATGAGCAGCAGCTTCAGGAATGCTACGATTGGATAACCGAGATACTGACTGAATAAAAAGGGTAAAGTAAATGAACAGGATCAATCAATATATTAACAGCTATCATGGCCGGAGCCCGGCTGTTCTACATGAAATTGAGCAGCAGAATGTTACCGGAAGTTGTCTGTACCCTTATATCGGCCCTAATGCCGGGCGTTTTCTCTATAATTATGTTCTGGCAACACGACCGATGAACATAATAGAACTGGGTACTGGAACTGGTTATGCTACAATTTGGTTGGCGCTTGCAGCTGCAAGCTATGGAGGAAAGATCACGACAGTGGAACATTCCGAGCAGATGTTGAATATGGCCAGTAACTATGTTGGCCAGGCCGGACTGAGCAGTACAGTAGTTTTTGTATTGGCAGATGCCAGGGAATGGGCTGCCAGCCAGCCAGGCAGTGTTGATCTGATACTACAGGACACCTATCCCAGGCTTTATAATGAGATGTTAGAGGATTGTATCAGGCTGTTAAAACCAGGCAAGGCTCTTATAACCCATGATGCCCTGCTCCCAGTACTGTCAGCCCCACCGGAAATGGCAGCTGAAATGGAGCGGTTCAATCAACGGGTATACAATCACCAGCAGCTGGTTTCTACGATTATACCGGTTGATGATGGGCTGTTGGTGAGTCTGCGGCTTCGAACTTAATAGGCTTTCATAATTAATGCTATCTCTGCGTTGTTCGCTAAAATTTTTCCATAGATATACTGCCTCGTATTATCCATGTGAAAAATTCTAGCTACGCCTTGATCTAGCATCAATTCTGAAAGCCTCGGTATTGCCTTATGTTTCGTCATTATTAAATCTTTTTACGAAGGCTACTAAGGGCAAAATACAGTGGCTAAACCAGCCATAGGGACGGTTCTGCTGGCAAGTACTTTGGACACTGGTTCACCTCTTGTAATGGGCAGTTGAAGAAAAGACTATAGAGAATTAATCAGTTAAGAAACACCTATTGCAAAATATCAAAAGGGTTTAGGTAATCATTTAAAGGGCTACTGCCTCTCCATTTTTCGGAAAAATCTCTTAGCTCTTTAGTTAATTCTTTTATAGTTAAATCATCTTTTACATTTACATTATCTGTACCCAGGATAGCTGTCCTGATTATTTCAATATCTTCTTTCAAGGTCCTTAAAAAAGTAATCTCGCTTTCTGATAAGTTGTTATTATCGCCGAAAGGGGGCAAATTGCCGATAAGTTCAACCGTTGCTCCTGTTCCGCTTTGATTAGGTTTACCAGACTCAACTTCTATTTGGGTAGTTTCAGTTAACAGTTTCCCATATTGAATTGTTGATGCTATCTTTTGAAACTCCATTGTATGCAAGACGTTTGTGCTGGTATATCTTTGAATCGCATCGATTTCCTGGTTAAGGTGTCTTAAGTTTATCGCCAGATAATTTAAGCTATTATTCAGGTCATCATATTCATTACTGATAATAGCATTGAGATTGTCAGTAATTCTTTCGGTATAATAATTTACCTGTGAAAAAAAGCCTTGATGATGTCTTGCCACTTCACGTCTGTGATTGACAAAATTATTTAAGAAAATACCATTTGCTATCAGACTTGCAACACACACAATTATTATTACTTTTGGCATGCTTTTCATTTCTCTGTCCTCCCGTCAGCCCTGTTCTGTAACACTAATACCCCAACCAACTGCCATAGCACTACAATTCCAGACCATTGTCCAGCTACGGTTATACGTCAATAGGATATGTCAATTATTTGAGTCTATAATCAGCTTAATCGTATTTGCTAACTCATTTTTCATGGCATATTCTCCAATAAAGGGAATCTTGATTATGATCTTTTCTTGAATTGCCTTATTTAAATTATCGAGTTCAGTAGCCATGTTAAGCAGCTGGCTCTCAACTATTACATACTTTTCTGCACTATTTTCATTAACAGCCTCAGTCAACATAGTGTGCAAATCAGCTATGTAATTATTAAAATCATGCCGATCTTCGATTTGGAGCGGAGTAGAATTATATATATGCCTCTTTATCCTGGCATAAAGAGTGTGGGCATAGCCTAAGTTAGCTGATTTCACGTCCTCATTTAGCTCTGATAGCCTTAATCTAATTAAATAAGCACCGTAATTTAAGATAAGGTCACCTGTTTCCTCTATATTTCTTTGTATAAGCCGATGCATTCTTTGGTGAACTGCAACAGAATGTACTATGAAAACTGTTAATAGTATCAAAGCAACAGTCAGTTTAATCTTAGATTTATTCATTCTTTCCCTCCATCCAAATTACTACTGATTCCTATACTTCATTAGAGTACAAAAGATAGCTTGTTGTTCCTCAGTATTAGTAATATGAGACATTACCATTTAAAATATAGTTATAACAAAAATCTGCCTGTGGCTATTGGCGTGTAATTGAGTTCAACGAGGGGTTGGCAATTGAGTCTGTGTGGTCTATAATAGGAGCAAATCAAATAAAGCGTATTTAGGTGCCTAAACGGAGAATAGGGAATCAGGTGAGAATCCTGAGCGGGCCCGCCACTGTAAGCAGTTTAGTCTGCAAGCCAGGAGACCTGCCTAAATACATTTGCTAATGCCTTCGAGGAAAGAGGTCGAGCATATTTAATTTTAAATATGTAAACCTCTGCCAATTGGTAGAGGTTTTACTGTATAGGAAGTGAAGGATATCAATACTAAAAAGCTGACCAGAATTGCTATTTTGATTGCCCTAACCTATTTAGGTTCTTACCTGACCCCGTTTCCGGGTATTCTAAGTACAGCCGCATTTGATTCGATGCCGGGTTTTTTTGCAGCAGTCTGGATTTCACCTGTCAGTGGGGGAATAGTGGGTTCAATTGGACATTTTTTTTCAGCTCTGCTACGCGGGTTCCCGTTTAGCTTGCCAGTGCATCTGCTTATTTCTGTGGAGATGGCCATTATATGCCTGCTGTTTGGTAAGCTCTGGGCTAGGTCTAAATTGGCTGCTGTTGTGCTGGCAATAGTGCTAAATGGGGTCATTTCACCTCTGTCATTAGTGATATTTCCCGACTTTACCTGGGCCTTTTTGTGGTCATTAGTGCCGGTACTGATTTTTGCCACAGCAGCAAATGTAGTGCTGGCTGTCGGTGTGGCCCTGGCCCTGCCTGAATCGCTGAAGAGGGTCGGCTGATAATGGATCATCGCGATGCCCTGATAACTGAGGTTAATAACAAACTGCTGGTGATTACTGCTGATAATTCTGCGGGAATCGGCCAGCGGACCAACGACATTGTGGAGGCTGATCCTGATCTGGTCGGGGCTTTGACTGCCCGAGTGGCACTGTTAGAATCGGTATCTTTAGGCGCATGGCCTCAGGCCGTTTCATGTACCTTGTCCTTTCCTTTTGCAACTGAAATGGGGCAGGCTGTTGTAGCAGGTGTTAAAGCTGAGATGAGCAGATTCAATCTCGCTGAGACAAAGATTACCGGCAGCTCAGAATCTAACTTCCCGGCTACCGTAACAGCTGTGGGCATTACTGTCATCAGCTGGGTTGAGAAAAGCCGCCTGCTGTTAAATAAGCTGCAGGAAAATGATTCAATATTTATCATTGGCAGACCCTATGTTGGACAGGAGGTAATTGCCAATTTAAGCAGATTGCCTGATAATCAAACCCTGAAAAAATTGACTGCACTGGCTGGTCTGCACGAAGTAATACCCTGTGGTTCACAGGGTATCAGAGCTGAGCTGCAGCGGCTCACTGAAAACAATGGGTGGTCGATTACCGAACAGCATCACTGTTCGATTAATTTAACCAAATCAGCTGGACCAGCTTCCTGCTTGATAGCTATCGGAGAGCTCGATTACCAAACCCTGAGCTCCAGGCTGTCAGAGCCAGTTAACTATGTTGGATATTTAAGGAGGAAAAATGAAAAGAATATATAAAATATTGTTGCTGTTAGTGATTAGCATTACAGTTTTAGCGGCATGTACCCCAAGCGATAATGCTGAATCCAGAACTATTGTTGACCAAAAGGGCCGAGAAATAGCGATTGACGGCGCAGTGGAGCGCATCGTATCAATTGCCCCCAGCAATACTGAGATATTGTTTGAACTGGGTTTAGGAGACAAATTGGTGGGGGTGTCAGCATTTTGCAATTATCCCCCGGAAACTGAGAATATCGAGAAGGTTGGTACCTTCAGTGAACCCAATATTGAGCTGATCATTGCAGCTGAACCAGATGTGGTTTTTTCTACTACCATCTCTCAGGAATCAGTTGAGGCTCTGGATCAAGCGGGTATTCCAGTTATTGTTTTAGATGCTAAGAAAACTGAGAGCATTTTTGATGCTATTGAAATTATCGGCGAAGCCTGCGAGACAGTTGAAGAGGCAGATCAGCTGGTCAACGACCTGCAGGCTCGAATCACTGAAGTCAATGATATTGTTGCAGGTATTGCCGATGCCGACAAAAAGACTGTTTTCTATGAGATCTGGCATGACCCGCCGATGACAGTTGGCCCCAATACCTTTTTAAGCGATGTGATTGTTGCAGCTGGCGGTAAAAACATTGCGGCCGATGCCGATACCGACTGGCCCAGCTACAGCATTGAGGAAATTTTAAGTAGAGACCCGGATGTAATTCTATTGGGGCACGGTGGACAACAGGTAGCCGAAGTGGCTGAGAGAACCGGCTGGGAAATCATCAGTGCTGTTAAAAATAACCGTGTTGTTGCGGTTGATCCTGATGTATTCAGCAGACCCGGACCGCGCATTGTCGATGCTATCCAGTTTCTTGCCGAATACATGTATCCTGAATTATTTAAGTAAAGCGGGGGAGACCAATGCAGGCTGCCAAGAACTATATCTTAATATTTATTGTTACGGCAGTTTGCTTTGTGATAGCGTTGCATGTCGGGGCAGTAAAAATAAGCGTTGCCGAGATTTTCAATATCCTCTTTCAGGGGGGCACCAATACCTCCACTGTGGCTGAAACTATTATTCTAAACTATAGGCTGCCCCGGATTGTGCTGGCCTTTCTGGTCGGAGGGGCATTGTCTTTATCTGGCTGTGTGCTGCAGGGTATTCTCCGGAACCCACTGGCCGACCCCTATATCATCGGTTCGTCGTCGGGAGCCTCGGTTGGAGCTGCTGTTGCTATTATCTTTTTGGCTGAGCTCAGCATTGGCTACAACACCTTTTTTGGATTAGGAATAACCCCAGTCCTTGCCTTTATCGGTTCTGTCACAGCCGTGCTGTTGGTGTACAGAATCTCCAAGTTTGGCAATACAGTTCCGGTAGTAACTCTGTTGTTAGCCGGTATTGCCTTAAGCACGGTGCTCGGCGCCTTAATGTCGTTGATCCTTTATTTAAGCGACGATATTGTTCAGCCCTTAGTGTATTGGCTGATGGGCAGCTTCAATGCCCGTGGCTGGGTTCATGTTGCAGCTATTCTGCCCTATCCAATTATTGGATTTGCAATTATCTTCAAGAAATCTTTTGTGCTCGATGTTTTTGCTATGGGTGAAAGTAAGGCCAAACAGCTTGGGGTCAACGTGGAAAGAGAGAAGTGGATTTTACTTATCGTTTCCGCCTTATTAACGGCTGCAGCTGTTTCAGTAAGTGGGGTTATAGGCTTTGTTGGTCTATTAGTTCCCCACATTGTCAGGCTGATTTATGGCCCCCAGAACCGTCAGCTCAGCTGGCGGTCGGCGATCTTTGGCGGCAACTTCTTAATCTTGGCCGACACTCTGGCTCGCACTGTTTTAAGCCCGGCAGAGCTGCCGGTTGGTATAATTACCTCGTTGTGTGGTGGACCATTTTTCATTTACTTATTGAAAAAACAGCAGGGAAAGTATTGGCTGTAAGGAGTGGAGGGCTTGTTATGGCGAAATTAATTTATATAACTGGCGGAGCCAGAAGCGGCAAATCGAGTTTTGCAGAACAACAGGCGTCAAAGTATAAAAACGTAGCCTATATTGCCACTGCCAAATGCACTGACCAGGAAATGTCGGTCAGAATCAACAGGCATCGGCAGCAAAGGCCAGCACACTGGCAGACTATCGAGGAGCAATATCAGCCCTATGTCAGCATAACTGAGTCTGAGGCAGACGCCATTCTGTTAGATTGCCTGTCAATTTGGGTTTCAAACCTGGTGTTGCAGTATTGGGATGATCAGCAGGGCTTTCTCTGTTCAGCACCAGACCTGATAGCCAGGGTTCTATCAGAGGTGAAAAAACTGGTGGCAGCAGCAGCGGTTTATCAAGGGACCTTAATTATTGTTTCCAATGAGGTTGGCAGCGGAATCGTTCCGGTATCGCCGTTGGCTCGTTTATACCGGGATTGCCTGGGACTCTGCAATCAAAGAATTGCAGCTGCAGCAAACCTGGCTTACTGGTGTGTAAGTGGAATACCAGTTCTCTTAAAGGAGGGTGGTCATGAAGAATAAAGCAGTAATGATCTTAGGCACAGCTTCTGACGTAGGAAAAAGCATAATATGTACAGGGCTGTGTCGTATTTTTAAACAGGACGGGTATCGGGTCAGTCCGTTTAAGGCCCAGAATATGGCTTTAAACTCTTATATAACGCTAGACGGCCAGGAGATTGGCCGCAGTCAGGGGATTCAGGCTGAAGCGGCAGGGGTAACCGCTGAGGTCAACATGAACCCGATCCTGCTCAAGCCAACAGGTGAAATGCATTCTCAGGTAGTGGTCTTAGGCCGGCCGCTGAAGAATATGAGTGCAAGCAGTTATCGGTCTGAATTTCTGACTACTGCCCAGCAAATTGTCCAAAAAGCTATGGCTGAGGTGCAAAGCCGGCATGATCTGATGATCATGGAAGGGGCCGGGTCTCCGGTAGAAGTTAATCTAAAGGATAAAGATATTGTCAACATGCGAGCTGCTGAAATGGCCGATGCCCCGGTGATTTTAGTGGCCGATATTGACCGGGGAGGGGTTTTTGCCGCTATTGTCGGAACCCTGACACTGCTGACTGACTCAGAACGGGACCGAGTAAAAGGAATAATAATCAACAAATTCCGAGGGGATGTAGCGTTGCTGGAGCCAGGTGTCAAATGGCTGGAAAACTACACCGGCAAGCCGGTTCTAGGGGTGGTTCCGTACCTGAAAAACATAGCTATCGATGCCGAGGATTCCGTAGTGCTTTCCAGTATAAAACATGGCTATGGGGATTTTGCTGAGGTGCAGATAGCGGTGATTCATCTGCCGCTGATCAGTAATTTTACAGATATCGATGCCCTGCATCAGGAGCCGGGCTGTAATATTTATTTTGTTTCCAGCCTCAATCAGTTTGGATCTCCGGATTTAGTTATCATCCCCGGCAGTAAGAATACCCTGGCTGATATGTTATACCTGCAGCAAACCGGGCTCTCAGCCCGGATTAAGGCTTATGCTGCCGCTGGGGGCCTGGTGGTCGGCATTTGTGGCGGCTTGCAGATGCTGGGGATGTCCATTTCAGATCCAATGGCAGTGGAGTCTTCACTGCAACAGATTGACGGAATCGGGATATTGCCGCTGAACACGACCTTTCAGAGCAATAAGCTGACGACCCGTTCAGAGGCCTGTCTGGAGGCGGGTACCCTGCCTTATGTGAATAAGCAGCTGACTGTCCAGGGTTATGAAATCCATATGGGCCGCAGTGAGGTCGCAGCGGACAGTTCTTTAATGCGGGTGGTCCGACGATCCAATCTGGCTGTCAATGAAGCTGATGGGGCAGTAGCTGACGGAGGTAGAGTCTGGGGAACATATTTTCATGGGATCTTTGATAATGGTTTTTTACGCCGAGAACTTATCAACTATATCCGAACCCAAAAAGGTCTGAATCGTCTGACCGAGCCTGTCTATGATAAGCAGCTGGCCCAGGAACAAGCCTTTGACAAGCTGGCCGCTCATTTAAGAAAACACCTGGACCTGGAGAAGTTGAATGAGATTGTGGGTCTTTAACAGCTTAGATATCCAGATAATTCTGGCTATCATCATTGATCTTGTTATTGGAGATCCACAACAATTACCGCATATTGTAGTTTACTACGGAAAGATTATTAATTATTTGGAAAAGAGGCTAAATCAGGGTCAGCAAAAAATCCTGAAAGGTCTGATCGGGGTGACTATCCTTTTAGCTCTGGTTGCCGTATTCAGCTTTATCGTCGATTTGGCTTCCAGAAAGCTGATAATCAGTGGGCAAATCCTGACTGTATGGCTGATGTCATCGACATTGGCTGTTAAAAGCCTGGTTGACCACACTTTGCGAGTGTACTACCCGCTGGCCAAAAACGATTTGCCAAAGGCTCGTCGCTTTACATCACTGATTGTTGGACGGGATACCGAACAGCTGGATCAGGCGGAGATAACTCGAGCAGTTGTTGAAACTATTGCTGAGAACACCGTCGATGGGGTTACCTCTCCGCTGTTTTATCTGCTGATCTTTGGTTTGCCGGGGGCTCTAATCTATAAAGCAATTAATACCCTAGACTCGATGTGGGGCTATCGGAATCAGCGATTTTATCTTTTTGGCCGAATTGCTGCCAGATTAGATGACCTTGTCAATTATATTCCAGCCAGGTTAACAGCTATCTGCATTATCAGTGCCAGTGCAATTTTTCCGGAGTTCAATGCCCGGAGATCACTACAGATAATCTTCAGAGACAGTCCAAAACATCCCAGCCCCAATAGCGGCATAGCCGAAGCCGGTTTTGCTGGAGCCATGGGGGTTTGCTTAGGGGGTACCAACTATTATCAGGGGCAGGTATCCGAGAGAGGGGTGCTCGGTGATAAACTGGTTCAACTGAATGCTGAACACATTAAATTGGCCAATAAACTAATGCTGGCTACAAGTATGCTATTTGCAATAACAGGATTAATATTGAGGGTGGTATTGTGGTGAAGTCATTGAACCTGGCAATACAATTTTTGAGTAAGCTGCCGACCGTAATTACCTATCAGAATGTCAGTGAACAGGATATGGCTAACAGTGTGGTCTGGTATCCCCTGGTAGGGATAGGCTACGGACTGCTTTTACTGGCAATTGGCAAGGTGCTTCCAGCCAGTTTGCCTGTTTTAGCAGCTGGTATTCTATTGGTGGCTGCCGAGTTTTTAGTCTCAGGTGGGCTACACTACGATGGTCTAAGCGATTTTGCTGACGGCTGGTTCTCCGGAAAGGATACTGCTGCACAGCTGGCTATTATGAAAGACAGTCGATCTGGGGTTATGGGTATTACTGTCTTGATCCTGATCCTATTAGGTAAGGTTATTATGCTGTCCGAGTTTCAGGACTCAGCAGGTATTTTAATTGCTTATGGCTTGATTGGCAAACAGATAATTGTCCTGACTGTCTGGCTTTTTCCATATGCCCGGGTGCAGGGTACCGGAAAGCTGCTGCAGAAAGTTAATTACAGACATGTGCTGCTGTCCCTAATTTGGCTGATGGCCTTGGGGGCAGCCAAGCTGCTGCAGCCGGCCTTACTGCTGCCGCTGGCAATCGCGTTTTTGATAACTACTGTTATTGCGGCGTTAATCAGCAGCAGATACCAGGGGTTAACCGGCGATTGCTACGGGGCCCTGCATGAAATAGCTCAACTGATATTTTTAATGCTGGTGGGGGTCTTCAGATGAAGAGATTTGAACATGGCGGTAATCTGTGGCACCATAAAGATCCTGGTTCCTGGCTGGATTTCAGCGCCAATATCAATCCCTATGGCCCACCTTCGTTTGTGATTAACGCCCTGGAAGAGTGCCTGGGCTTGATCAACATTTACCCGGAGCCTTCCAGTCTGAGGTCCAGGGCAGAGTTGGCCGAGTATTTAGGGATTACTGTGGATTTGGTTTTGCCTACCAGCGGAGGAATCCAGGCTATGGAGTTGGTAATGAGAGTCCTGCTGCCCAGCCATACCTTGATTATTCAACCTGGTTTTGTGGAATACGAAAGGCTGGCAATGATCTACAGCAACAGCTATCAACATCTGTTGGCATTTGACCAGGCCGAGGGTTTTAGTTTAGATTGGGAACAGTTAGAAAAAGGTTTAGCAAAGGCTGAGGTTGTGTTTTTGTGCAATCCTTCTAACCCTACAGGACATGCCTTAAACACCTCTGACCTGCAGCGATTACTGAACTTGTGCGCTGTTAATCAGGCCTTACTAATCTTGGATGAAGCATTTATTCACTATTGCCCAGACAAGACTATGATCAGGCAGATTGGCCAGTATCAAAACCTGATAATCGTCGGGTCTTTAACCAAAATATACGCTGTTCCGGGGGTTCGTTTAGGCTATCTCTCAGCAGCCAGCCCCCTGATCAAAAGATTTGAAAAATACCTGTTGCCCTGGAACCTTAACCTGTTTGCTCAGGCGGTAGCTTTAACCCTTAATTCCTCGGAGGCTCGAATCTTTGAGAAGGACTCGGTTAAGCAAAACAGGCTCCAGCGCCAGTTTCTGGGCGAGGGATTAAAGCCTTTAAATGTTGTGGTCTATCCCTCAGAGGCAAATTTTCTATTGCTAAATATCGCTAATACCGGTTTGAGCGGTTTTGAACTGAATAACCGGCTGGAGGAACACCGAATAAAGGTTCGTGACTGTAGTAATTTTATTGGTCTGGGGCAAGACTACATCAGGATAGCTGTCAAAAACCAACAGCAAAATGAGAGGTTGATCCGGGTCATGAGTGAGGTTTTGCGATGTGGTACTTGATCAGGCATCCTCAAACAGAACTGAACCTGCAAAAAAAGTATCATGGCTGGGAATATGCGCCATACACTGATTTAGGTATTAAGCAGTTTCAGGCCATTACCCAATACGCATTAAATCTGCAGGCTGATTTTGTCTACAGCTCCGATTTAAAACGCTGTGAGCTCCTGGCCAGAAGAATTGCTCAGGAATTACAGCTCCCGTTAACCATCACAACAGCGCTGCGAGAGCTGAACTTTGGCCAGTGGCATGGCCGTAGCTATGCTGATTTAAATCAAGAATACCAGAATGAAATCGAAAAGTGGCTGGAGAACCCTTGGGAGAATGCCCCTGTGGAGGGTGAAACCCTGCGGCAGCTTCAGGAAAGGTGTAGCCAGTTTAAACAGGGCAAAACCAGGGCAAATGCAATTGTTATTACCCACGGGGGAGTTATTGCTGCTTTTCTAAAAATGATTGTCGATGAAGATTACTGGAATTTGCTGCCCAAAAACTCAGAGTGCATTGCCATAGACTGGATTGAGGGCAAATTTAAAGTAGATAGTATACCTTTAAACTATAGCAAGCAGGCCAATTAGCCTGCTTGTATATCCAAGCTATTCAAGTGTACGTTTGCGTTTTTCGTTAAACAGAAAGGTAATACTCCATAAACCTGCTAATCCGACTAACGCATATACTATCCGACTAAATGTACTCATCTGGCCAAACAAAGTAGCGACGAGATCAAAATCTAATAACCCTATTAATCCCCAATTTATTGCTCCGACAATAACAAGTATCAAAGCTAATACGTTCATATAGCCATCTCCTTTTCCTGTTTACCTCTATTTTGAGATAAAAAAGCAAAAGATATACATGTATTCACTGTTTTTGTTTAAAATGCCACTGTTTTCGGGACCAAATGTCTTTAGTTGAAGTAATTCTATCGATTGCCATTATACCATTCAAGTGGTCGATCTCATGCTGCAATAATTCGCTCATGCCCTCCTCAAAGTTTTCAACATGTATTTCTCCATTTTGATCATAAAATTCTACGGTAATTTTTTTGCTTCGTTCAATATTGACCATAATTTCCGGCATGCTGAAACAGTCATCGAATAGCCGATATTTTTCTGCACTGTACTCCACTATTTTGGGATTAATATAATATTGAGGGCCATCGATGTTGACACATACTACCCTTTTTAATACCCCAATTTGCGGCGCAGCAATACCCCGACCGAAACCGTTTTTTATTTTAAAATCTTTGATAGTGTCGTTAAGGTCTGTGAGCAGCTGCTGATCCTCGGCCGATAATGGAAAACTGACATCCTCAGAGTTTTGGCGCAAAACAGGATTCCCCAGTAATAAGATTGATTTTATGGACATAATAATTAACCTCGCTATTCTCAATGTATATAAGTTCTTTATGGAAGTAACAAATCCTTTGTTAATTATGCTATACTACAAGGGCCAAAAAGAAATCAACAGGGGTCTGACAGAACTTGATAAAAACAAGTCAGGTTTTACGCATATAATAAGGAGTAGAAAAATGGGTAAAAAGATAATAGGAATAGTAGGCGGTATGGGACCGGAAGCGACTGCTGATTTATTCATGAAGATAATAAAAGCTACACCGGCTGAAAAAGATCAGGATCATTTGCGAGTGATTATTGACAATAATACCAACATTCCCGACAGAACTAAAGCCATATTGGGACAGGGGGTTAGCCCTGTGACTGAGATTAAAAGTACTGTCAGCAAGCTCAGGCATGCGGGAGCGGATATCCTGGTAATGCCCTGCAACACAGCCCATTATTTCTATGACAGCATTGTCACAGACGAAAAGCTGGTGTTCCTGCATATGATGAGAGAGACAGTAAAGCACATTGTCAAACATTACCCCAAAGTAAAGAAGGTCGGAATACTGGCTACCAGCGGCACTATAACAACCCGCATGTACCATCAGGCTTTAGAAGCACAAGGTTTAATCCCCATTACTCCTGAGCCAGATCTGCAAGACAAGGTTATGGAAGCCATTTACTCATCCTGGGGCATAAAGGCCGGTAAGTATGCTAAGGCCCGTCAATACCTAATTGAAGTGGGTAACGAATTGATGGCTCAGGGAGCTGAAGCTATTATTATGGGCTGTACAGAGATACCCTTAGCAATGAAATCAGGCGATGTCAAGGTTCCGTTAATTGATGCTACTCTGGTATTGGCCCAGTCTGCAGTGGAATTGGCAACCAGCTAGCTCTGCCTAATTAAAGATTAAAAGAAGACTGTTGACAACATGTAATCTATCATTTAGTATTACATGCTCAGCAGTCTGTTTATTTTACATTATAATAGGTAGGAGATGAGCATAACTCATCTCCCGGGTTTTGGAGGGGCTAATCTCGTCTTGAATCCAATAGCCCTAAAGCTACATGGGCAAGACCAAAACCAAGAATGCCAGCACCAAATTTGTTCTTGCGCGCCAGTACGGCGCCAAGTCCAGAAACAGCTGCACCTAAACCGGCAACTATTAATCCGGTGTTCTGATGTTCAACTTTCGTCAGGATCTTCTTCTTCATAAAACCACCTCCAACAATAGTATTGGGCAAATCAGAAAATGTATGAGGTAAATTTTAAAAGGCTATTGACTTTGGAAACTGGCGGTGATAATATATACAAGCGCCTTAGAAACGGCGTTGATAGAGAGAGGACAGAACATTGAGAATTAAATAGTGATAGAATG
>JANQLZ010000060.1 GCA_028280325.1 Bacillota bacterium | reverse complement strand
TAATAACTGATTTTAACTTGCTCTTTACTACATTTGAATAGGACATGGTATTGCCTCCTTAAAATATTTCATCTAAGGGGCTGCGCCGCATTTTTACCGGTATTTGTCAAGGGTATTTTCGAAATAAATTTTAAAATGAGAGAGTTTTTTATCTAAAAAACTCTCTCATTTAATTGATATTTTACTGTCTTTTCTTAACTTAATGACATTGACTGTCCAACTCTAAGTCAACATGTCCCAAAAAAATGATAACCTTACCATGTCGCACCACATATAATGTTGTAGAACAAAAGAAAAGTGGTGAGAAGATGAAATGTTGTAAAAGAATTAGATGGCGCAAGAAGAAAATTATCACTTCTTCCTGCACTTATGTATTAAGCAAATTAATACGTGCTAATTTCAGTTGCGGAGATATTATTGGATTAACCTTTATAGAAGATGGTGTTGCCTCAATTGCTACAGGTATTTTCCAAAAAATTGTCGGTCCTGTAGTAGTAGTTAAAGACCTTCTGCTGGAAGATACTACTAGTTTTGTACCTCTTTGTGATGTATCCAGTGTTGAAAAAGGTATTATTGGAAATGGTTCTAGCCAGCCATTATCAGTTAAATTAAATTAAAATAATAAAAAACACACCTCTCATGCAATTGATGAGAGGTGTTTCATAATTAGTTACTATTTTTAACCCTGATTTGATGATAATTTTTCTTGCCCTTGCGTAACATTATTTGATTGTTTTGCAGATCAGCAGGAGTTACACTGCGTAAAACATCGTTTTCCTTAATATTATTGATACTGATGCCATTGTTTTTAATCAGGCGTCTTCCTTCACTTTTGGAGGGAACTAATCCGGTATCTACTAACAGATCAAGCAGGGAAAGGCCAGCTTCCAAGACAGAGAAATCGATAATTGTATGAGGAACATCACTGAGGTTTGCTCCCTCGGCAAATAAGGCTCGGGCAGCCTCTCTGGCCTTGTTGGCCTCGACCTCGCCATGGACAATTTTTGTGGTTTCATAGGCAAGTATTTCCTTGGCTTTATTGATTTCAGCACCTTCCAGGGCAGCCAGACGCTTCACTTCTGCCATAGGCAGGAAAGTCATCATAGCCAGGCTTTTCTCTACACTGCTGTCTTCCACATTACGCCAGTACTGATAGAATTCATAGGGAGTGGTTTTTTGGGGATCAATCCAGATCGCACCCTGTTCTGTTTTACCCATCTTTTTACCGGCACTGTTGGTTAACAGGGCAAATGTCAGAGCGAAAGACTGGCCTCTCTCTTTTCTTCTGACTAATTCAACCCCGCCTAAAATATTAGACCACTGGTCATTTCCACCAAACTGCATAGTACAGTTGTAATTGCGATAGAGGTACAGAAAATCATAGGACTGCATCAGCATGTAATTGAATTCCAGGAAAGACAACCCCTTATCTAAGCGGGATTTGTAGCATTCGGCGGTAAGCATGCGATTAACAGAAAAATGGACGCCTACCTCACGTAAAAAATCGACGTAGTTTAGCTTCAGCAACCAGTCAGCATTATTGAGTATCAGAGCTTTTCCGTCGCTGAAGTCCAGATATTTTTTAAAATACTCGCCAAAACTTCTGGCGTTATCGGCAATCGATTCTTTGTCTAGCATTTTGCGCATATCTGTCTTGCCCGTAGGATCTCCAACCATAGTAGTGCCGCCACCCAACAGAACTATCGGCCGGTGTCCGGCTTGCTGCAGATGACGCATAACCATTATCTGCAGAAAATGACCGATATGCAGGCTTTCAGCGGTTGCGTCAAACCCAACATAAAATGTAACCTGTTCTTGGCCTAATATCTGCTTAATCTCTTCTGGATGGCTGGCCTGCTCAATATAACCGCGTTCTATCAGTAGATCATAAACATTACTCATACCATATACCTCCTTAAATTTGACGATATGCAAAGGCAAATAACTTATGAGAAGGCAATAATAAAAGCCAAACTCGCATAAGGACGAGTTTGGCCCGTGGTACCACCTTATTTTACACTTAAAAGTGCCTTTACACTGCTTTATCGGGCAGTTCCCGCAGCGCTTTCACGCTATGGCTCCAGAGTGTAGTTCACTTACAATGTCCTGCTAAGCTTGCACCAGCCGCTTAACTCTCTGCAAATTGTAACCATTGCTCATTACTTGCTCTTTCCCAGCCTTGATTATTAATATTGCCAAAATTCTAATACAAGATGCTGACAAAGTCAAGTTGAGGGCGGTAATAATTCTTTCTATGACAAAGCTAGTTTGCAATAGTACAGGATTTGGGCCATTTCACCTCTGGTTAGTGGTTTAGTTGCCGACAGCGAGCTCCATATTTTATGCTGATTTAAAAGGCTTAAAATTTGCGGAGCATGCTCCAGGCTCTCTTCAATGTCCTGCTTCAACAGATACTCGGTGCTTTCAGATTTATGATAGTCGACAGGCAAATCCCATTGATCTTTGGCAATCAAGTTATTCAGTACCCTGGAGTACTCACCGATGGTTACCTGATCATCAAGGCGATAATTATTCTGATAACGCCCTTGGATTAAGCCGTATTTCCGCAACAGCTTTAAGCCATTGTAGTAAGGGTTCTCAGTAATTGGTGCAGTAATATTAAACTCTGGCAGGTAAGCTCCATTGGCAATGAGCTTTTCCTGGAGCTGCTGGACCAGGACAGTGTCTTTGGCCAGCTCCCGGACCGAGATCTTGTTTTCAAGGGCCAAAGCTGCTGCAGTTCCAGCGGCCTCACCTGTACACATTCCTATCGGAACCATACGGGCACTGCCATGAGCTAATGAATCATAGCCGGCAGAACGGCTGGCCAGCAGCAGGTTCTCGATCTGCAGCGGAATAATTGAGCGCAGCGGAATTGCGTATTGGGCAGGATTACCGATAATGATAACATCCTGACCTGGCTCAGTGCCCTGCATATCTACAGGATAACTGCCCAGCGCTATGCGATCGCTAAAGTCGGTGTTTTCCAGTACATCGTCAATTGTTAAACGATATTCGGTCTGCATATGACGTGATTCTCTGATGTACAATTCCGGAGCCACAGCCAGTAGCTCAATATTATCCATGCCCGGCACTTCTTTTTTTAGAAAAGGAATGATATGTTCCAGTTCAGTTAAAGCCTTTTGTCTGGCCAGTTGCTTGCTCTGTTCACTTAGCGGATCTATTTGAAAAATCTGCAAGGCGTTTACCATTACACAGCCATCTGTTTGGCGGGCCAGATTTAAACCGCGCAGCTGAACATTATCCTGTGAGGCCTGATAATCATTGTAAAACCTGGCGAAACCCCAGATAGAATTGCCACTGGCACCGCTTTCCGGGTCGTCGTCGGTGTTTAAATAATCGCTGAGCAGAACCCAGTCTTCGATTTTTATACCGCCAAGCTTAAAAACCTGGGTCACTGCCATACCATATGTCGGGCCGCCAATGTCTTCCTGACCCTGGGTAAACGGCACCCCGGCAGCTGCTGCAATATCACAGTCTTGGGTGGCATCTATCACCTGCGCAGCATTTAACTGATATTTTCTGTCGTCGATAACTGCACTGATGCCTAAGAGTTTGTTGTTTTGAACTACCGGTTTAATATCTTCTGCATTTAATTTGAGGCTGATGTTTTCTTCGGCAGCGACCATCTTATTGAAGACCTTCTCTGCTGTTGTAATGTTAAATGAAATCCCCTCAATTTGATTGAAGAACTCGGCAAAAATACCTTGGGTCAACAGAGTCCAGTCTGGCCCGTAGTTCATGTCTAAAAAGTTGAGCCATCCCAGTGTAAACAGGCCGCCCAGTTTTTCTCTACTGTCAATCAAAAGGGTTTTAGCTCCGCTGCGGGCTGCTGCCAGAGCTGCAGCAATTGCTTCAGGATCACTGCCTACCACAATAATGTCATAGTCGACTGCAGTAGGTCTGTTGTGGCAGCCTGTCAGCAGCAGGCTCAATATTAAAACTAGGGTTATACCATACTTCATCTTAATCCTCCCGGGAAAGTTATAAAATATTGGCGCTGTCGCATTAACAAAAAAGTACGTAGCTTTTCAATAGTCCGGCAATAATTCACAACATACCTGGTTCACTACGTCAGCTCCTCGTTCAAACAGTTACTAGGTGCAGTTATTATCTCACTTATAACTTGTAATTTACATATGCGACAACTCCGAGGCAAGAGCTAAATGTTGATACTGTTCAGCCTTTGCCTAAGTATATACGATGGTTATCAGTCAATTGTTTCAATCTATTATAGCAAAACTATATTTATTTTAATAAATTTTAAAGAATTGGTTGGTAGAGTCTCCGGTTTAGGTTAAAATAAGCTCGTACACAAAATGTGGAGGTAAATTTTAATGAAAAAAATACTAATTACTGGCGCGCTGGGTCAAATTGGCTCCGAGTTGACGCTGCTGATGCGCAAAATCTACGGTGCAGATAATGTTGTCATAAGTGACATCAAAAAAGAAGGCCCTGCTGAAGTGATTGATGGAGGTCCATTTGAGATAATTGATGTTACCGATGGTAAACGCATTTTCGAGGTCGTCAAGCAATACCAGGTGGATCATATAGTGCACCTTGCCGCGCTGTTATCGGCGGTAGGTGAGAGTAAACCCAATCTGTGCTGGGATGTCAATATGGGGGGATTGTACAACTGTTTAGAAGTGTGCAGAGAAGTAGGGACAACCATGTTTACCCCCAGTTCTATCGCTGCTTTTGGCCCGTCAACACCTCCGGATAATACCCCGCAGGATACTATTCAGAGGCCGACAACAATGTATGGAGTTACTAAAGTAGCCGGGGAGCTGTTATGTGACTATTATTTTCAACGTTTTGGCGTTGATTCCCGTGGAGTTAGATATCCTGGTCTGATTTCGTATCAAACATTACCAGGTGGAGGAACAACAGATTATGCTGTACATATCTACTATGATGCGCTAAAACATGGCCGGTACACCAGTTTTATTGCTGAGGGAACTAAGATGGATATGATGTATATGCCCGATGCTCTGGAAGCTGTTATTCAGCTCTCTGAAGCTGATGGCAGCCAGCTGATACACCGCAATGCCTTTAACATTACCGCCATGAGCTTTGCTCCCGAGCAGCTGGCTTCTGAAATAAAGAAACATATACCGAGCTTTACCTTAGATTACGATGTTGACCCGGTCCGACAGGCCATTGCTGACTCCTGGCCCAATTCATTGGATGACAGTGATGCTCGAGCTGAATGGGGCTGGAATCCAAAATACGACTTGACAGCAATGACCAGTGAGATGCTGGATAAACTGAGAGAAAAACTGAATATCAAGTAATTTCAGAAAATGATATAAGCTGTCTGGATGCGGTTCAATCGGGGAGTGCTTGGGAATACCCCATACGGATGAAAAAAGGTAGAGGCATTATCTCCATGATAGTGCCTCTCTGTCTGTTAACAGGTGTGAACAACGCCAGTCCAGTGCAATTAGTATTATCTGGATAGACTACTGCTTTAATGTTTAGTTGAGTCAATAAATTGCCAGTTACTGTTTGATTTAAGCCGGTATCGGGTATATCATAGCGTACTCAAAAATATTCTTAGTAAAGGATGTCTGGGTACTTATAGTAACTGAACTGTGATAATAAATATAGTAGAAGGAAGGATGAATGGCTGTAAGAGAGAATTATAAATTGAGCTGATTGCATATACTGTTGACCTGCCATGTCGCCGCCGCAGGCCAGCTTGGTATTTATGCAATACCCTCGATCGAAAGAAGGTCGTTTTTATTGGATGTAGATATTAATATTATTAAGAGAAACCTGGAAGAGTTATCGGCTATTGGACGAGATCAGGAAGGAAAGCTCCATCGAGCTGCCTTTAGTGAACAGGAGTTCCGTGCTCAGCAGTGGCTAATGAGTAAGCTCCGGCAGCTGGGAATAAATTGCTACCGGGACAGAGTTGGTAATATTATAGCTGATTATCCGGGAGATAATCCTGAGTATGTCTGTGTCGGTTCCCATCTTGATACTGTGCCTGATGGCGGCATGTTGGATGGAGCTTTAGGTGTGGTCAGCGGCCTGGAGTGTCTGCGGGTCTTGGCTCAAACCCAGCGCAAATTCAATCGGGGCCTGAGACTTATCGCCTTCACAGCAGAAGAAGGGAGTGCAGTTGGCGGAACATTTGGCAGCAGATGCTATAGCGGCCAAATAACAAATGTCGAAAAGCTGGATTTATCATCAGCCTCGCTTACTATTGATGATGTAAAGGCAGCTCAAGTAGATAAAGAGGAGTTGTTCAGCTATTTAGAGCTGCATATTGAACAGGGTGCTGTATTGGATATTAATCGGGAAAGTATTGGCATTGTAGATGGCATCGTCGGTATTGTCAGGTATCAGGTTGAGGTCAGCGGGACTGCCAATCATGCTGGAACAACGCCGATGGATGTCAGAGATGATGCTCTGATCAAAGCCTGTCAGATGATTCTGCGGTTTAATCAGCTGGTCAATGAACAGCAGCATCGGTTAGTAGGAACAGTTGGCAAACTCAGTATCCTGCCCAATGCCGTCAATGTTATTCCCGGCAAAGCTGACTTTACCATTGAAATGCGTTCGATGGATTTAAGGATTATTGATCAGGTAGGAAGCTGTCTGCGAAGTGAGTTTAGTGACTGTCAGGTTATTGAAATTATTAAAAAAGACAGTGTGCGTTTAAGCAGGCCGATAATTAAAATCATTGAAAATGAAACCCGTGCTCGGGGAGTTAAATACCGAGTGATGAGCAGCGGGGCAGGCCACGATGCCAGCCCAATGTCCAGAGTCACGCCTGCTGGCATGATCTTTGTGCCGAGTGTAAACGGGATAAGTCATGCTCCCAATGAAAAAACCAAATGGCCAGATATTGAAAAAGGGGCCAGTATCCTGTTAAGCACTATTATAAAATTAATTGATTCTGAATAAAGGAGGGAAAGCTGTGGGTATGTATATTGGATTAGGCGTCATCGCTTTACTGGTATTATTCTTCATGGGTAGTTATAATGGCTTTGTTCGTTTGCTGCAGAAAGTTGAAGAAGCTTTTTCAACAATGGATGTTTACCTGAAAAAGAGGTATGACTTAATTCCGAATATCGTAGAAACCGTTAAGGGCTATGCCAAACATGAGCAGGAAACGCTGGAAAAGGTGATTAAAGCCAGAAATGCCGGTTTAACGGCCAGTACAGTCGAAGAGATTCAGGATAGCAATAATATCATAACGGCAGGTTTAAGGCAGCTGTTTGCGTTATCGGAGAGCTATCCAGAATTGAAAGCCAATGAAAACTTTTTAGCATTGCAAAGTGAGTTGACAGGGTTGGAGGATGAGATAGCCCAGTCTCGAAAATACTACAATGCTGTAGTCCGGATTTATAACACCAGATGTGCGGTATTGCCCCATAACATTATTGCCAGCCTGTTTAATTTCATGAAGAGGCCGTATTTCCAGGTCGATGATACCGAACAGCAAAATGTTCAAGTAAGATTTTAGCAGGAATACAAGAACTGATGAGAATAAAAAGAACCGCAGTTTTCGTTTTAGCAATTATCTTATCTTTATTCTTAAAGCCTGTCCAGGCGCTTGAGGCCTTTGTCATCGATAACTACCAGGTGGAAATAGTAGTTAACAGTGATAACAGCTATGATATTGTTGAAAAGATTGAGGCCAACTTCAGCAGAGAAAGACATGGCATTTTCAGGTCGATACCTAGTCGTCAAGGTAACGGGCGAGCCTTAGTCAGGGATATCGAAGTTGATGGTCATCAATTTCAAGTAGACAGGGGTTCCAACTACACTACAATCATGATCGGCGATCCTGAAGCCTATGTCGACGGTAAGCAAATTTATACCATCAGGTATAATTATCTGGTCGGCGAGGACGGTATCAGTGAGTACGATGAATTTTATTTCAATCTAATCGGAACGGAGTGGAATACCTATATCAATGCGGCAAGCTTTAAAATTACCATGCCCCGGGAATTTAACGCTGAGCGCCTCAATTTTACCAGCGGAGCTGTGGGCAGTACCGACAGTTCCAATGTTCAGTTCTTATCAGACGGCCAGGTTATCACAGGCAAGATACTGAGCCGGCTGGATCCAAAAGAGGGAGTGACAGTGGCTTTGCCTTTGCCCGAAGGCTATTACACCGATGTTGCAGACCTCAGCCAGCGATCCAGGCTGATGAAATTTGCCGCCTATATTATTAGTTTATTACTGGTTTTCCTGGCATTTACCAGATGGAAAAAATACGGCAGAGACAGAGAGCTTTTTGCTCCGGTCCAATTTTACCCGCCCCAGCAAATGACGTCAGCAGAACTGGGCTATATTATCGATGGAGTTGTCGACAACAAGGATATCACCTCGTTAATAATCCTGTGGGCCGCCAAAGGCTATCTAAAGATTGTAACGGGGCAGTCAGACGGTGAAGGGAACATGTCCAAAGCGACGACTAAGGAGTTTATGCTGGTTAAGCTGAAAAATGTCGATGATAAGATGAGAGTGTACGAGCAGCAGATGTTTGACAGTTTGTTTGATACCTATGGTGATGGCACCAGGGTATCGGCAGAAGATCTGAAAAACAAGTTTTTTGAAACTGTGAATACCACCCAGCTCAAAGTCAGGCACTACTTCTCAGATGAAAAGAGCTTGTATACGGCGACGAGCAGACGTTTGAGGATTCTTTTCCATCTGCTGGCTCTGATACCCAGTTTGCTGGTGCTCTTCGCCAGCTTTTATCCGGAGCTGGTCTTTGCCGGTAGCCCTTTAACTGTGATTATGTTCATTGTTATTGGTGCGATCTTAGTTGATTTGCCGGTATTAGTGCTGATGGAACTGCTGGCTTTCAGAACAAAGATTAAAGCAGGCTCGAAATACCGTTTTGCTACTTTTTTGGGCGCTGTCATAGCCTTAGTCCCTTCTCTGGTTGCCGCTTATTTTGTAGCCAGATTCACAGATCTGAATTTGATTGATCTGGGAGCAATGATTGTTATAACAGGTATTATCAATTTTCTGGCTTTTATCATGCCTAAAAGGACAGAATATGGAAACATCTGTGCAGAACAGATTTTAGGGTTTAAAGATTTCCTGCAGCATGCTGAAAAGCCCAGACTTGAAGCACTGGTAAACGACAATCCGGAGTATTATTATCAGACCATGGCCTACGCCCTGGTACTTGGGGTCAGCGATGTATGGGCCAGGAAATTCGATAGTATAGCGATGGAGCCACCGACCTGGTACAGTGGTTATCCGACCGGAAGGTATTCACCTTTGGTCTTCCAAAGGCATTTGTCTCGCAGTTTTAATTCCGTGCATAGCAGCATGGTCTCCATGCCATCTGCCAAACCAGGGGGTGGATTCAGCAGTGCCGGCGGGGGTTCTGTCGGCGGTGGAAGCGGCGGCGGTGGCGGCGGAAGCTGGTAACAAGAATAACAAACAGTGTTAAAACAGGGTGGAGCCAACGGGTTTCATCCTGTTTCTATATCTTAATAGACTTCCAGTTTCCTTTAACAAATCTCCATAAAAAGATTATAGCTCGGCAGGTATTATCAAAGCCCATGGCAATCCAGGCTCCGACTAAACCCAGATCAGCGTATCTGACCAGAAAATAGGCCAATCCGAGTCTGGCTATCCAGATACTGGCGCCTGTTCCAAACATCACATATTTAGTATCACCAGCACCTCGCAGGGCTCCGGCAGTTACTCTGGCTATCGCCATAAAGGGCATGACCACAGAGATAACCCTGATAGCAGAGATAGCTCCGGCAATAACCGTGGCATCATTGGTAAAGAACATGGCCACCGGCCTGGCAAAAATAAACAGGATAAGACCAATTGTTGACATAAATCCCACTGCCATGTACATGGTAATTCTTCCGGCTCGCCCGGCCTCTTCAGTCTGGCCTGCTCCGAGGTTTTGCCCGACTAAAGCCGTGGCTGCAACAGAAAAGCCGAACCCCGGCATGAAAGCTACTGAATCTGCCCTCAAGGCAATTTGGTGCGCAGCATACATTGCTGTGCCCAAGTTTGTGACGATCATGGTGAAAAAAACCTGGGCTCCACGCATCAGAATCTGCTCAATGCCTGCGGGTATGCCGATTCTGAATAACCTTTTCAGCACCGAAATATCTGGTTTATAGCTGTCATTTTTGCTTAGTTTTACATTTACCCGACCGCTAAACAATACAGAGATCATGACCAGGGAGCCAATGAGACGGGCCACCATGGTTGCCGCTCCGGCCCCAGCCGTGCCCATGGCCGTAAAACCTAAATTACCAAAAATAAGAATCCAGTTTAACACAATATTGATAATGTTTACTGAAACGTTGACCCTCATTGCTGTAAATGTATCGCCACAGCCCCGTAATATGCCGGTAACAACCATAATGATGCAGGCAAACAGGGCAGCCAGAGAGCGCCATTTCATATAGCCAATGCCTACGGCGACAACATCCTCACTGGCACCCAACAGCCTGTAACCTGCAGCGGGAAAAATCAGACCAAATACGGCTACTATTCCACCGAAGACGGCGGTGACTATCAGAGCCTGACGGGCTGCACTGTTTGCTCCTTCATAGTCCTCTGCTCCAATTTGTCGAGCAACCAGAACTGTGACTCCCGTTCTGATAGCGGCAAAAACGGTAAGCAGGAACATAATAAACTGATTTCCCAAGCCCACTGCTGCAATGGCAGCTGGGCTCAATCTGCCGACCATGGCGGTATCTGCTATGCCGACAGTAGACTGTAAAAGCATTTCTACAATAATCGGCCAGGCCAGCAGCAACACTGCCTTGGGTAGATTTTCACGAGAAAGCTCCACTAAACTTTTTGCTCTATGCTTGTGCTTTGATATATTATTACCCATTGATAAATACCTTTCACTATTTCGGTTATCGAGATATATTTTACAGGGTAATTATTAGATGTGCAACTAATTTAAAGAGAAAACAGCAACAGATAATAAAATAATCCGTCACTGTTTGACTATTGTATATTAATAAGGTCACGACCTGCTATAACATATCAATTAATTCTTTCATAAATCAGAATTGTGTTGGCTAAAGACAGTTTAAAAGAGCGTTAAATTCTTAATATTCTGCCAGCTCCGTTTAAGATTTCTGTAGCCGAGTACATATTGGTAATCTCTCCGACAGCCAGCAAATCTTTGTTTTGGTAAAAGTCTAAGCATGTTCCACAGGACAAAATTTCTGTGCCTCTGGCGGCAAGCTCATGCAGCGAGTCTAAGACAGGAGATCCTTTCAGGGCCAGGAAAATACCCTTGTTCATAAATATTATCGACTGAGGGGGGTTAGCAAGCTCTGTCAGGGAATAAAAAAAGCCTTTGATCAAAACCTGGCCCAAGGCCTCGTCACCAACTCCAAACAAATCACTCATGCACAAAATGACTGTGCCACTTTCGGTATTAGAATTGATTATGGGTAGGTCTTGAGTCTGTTCACTGACTCCTTTCTTGATTGTCAAATGATAATCCTGGTTGACAACTGTTACCTCAACTGTACAGCCCAGCTTTTTGACCAGTTTGATGATATTCTTTTTGGCAACCTCATTGTCGACAATTGTTATCAATGTTGCACCATTGATTTTATCCAGAGCCTGTTTAGTCTTTATCACAGGCTGCGGGCAAGGCAGGCCGCGGGCATCAACTGTATTCATATCAAGAACCTCCTCAGTAATGTTTGCTTTACTTATTATAAGTTATTATTATCAATACCACAATAATAACTTATGATATTTGTTGTGTTACAATGAGTGGTAAAAGGAGAGATGCTGATGTTGCGGGTTGCAAACATTCGGGTACCAATTGACCAACGGGGCCAGATAACCAGGGCCCTTTGTAAGAAGCTGGGTATATCAGAACAGGAATTGCTGAGTATCAAAATCTATAAAGAATCATATGATGCACGTAAAAAGCACCGCAATTTTGTCTATTCAGCTGATATTGAGTTGAAAAACGAGCAAAGCATTCTCAGTAAAAACTTAAGTTGGGTATCGGTTGCAAAAGAAAAGCGCTATGTACTGCCTCAGGCAGGTAATGAAGACCTCAGAAACAGGCCGATTGTCATTGGGAGTGGACCCTGTGGATTATTTGCTGCCTATCTGCTGGCCAAAATGGGCTTTAGACCACTGTTGCTGGAGCGAGGAGCAGATGTAGACAGCAGAACCAAAATAGTAACCAGGTTTTGGTCAGGAGGACAACTCCAGGCTAATACCAATGTTCAGTTCGGTGAGGGAGGTGCAGGTACCTTTTCAGATGGCAAACTGACGACCAATATCAGGGATGTCAGATGCCGCTTTGTCCTGGAATCATTGGTAGCAAATGGGGCCCCGGCTGATATCTTATATAGCTATCGACCCCATATTGGCACCGACTATTTGCGCCTAGTAGTCAGGAATATCAGAAAACAAATAATCGAACTGGGAGGAGATGTCCGGTTTAACTCGCTGGTTACCAGCTTAAAGATGGTGAACAGTAAGACAGTTGGCGTAGTAGTCGATAACAGTGAATACATTTCAGCTCAGACTGTGATTCTGGCTATCGGCCACAGTGCCCGCGACACCTACCACATGTTATACGAAAATGGTGTTAATCTAACCCCAAAATCTTTTTCAATCGGCTTGCGGATTGAGCATTTGCAGCAGGATATTGATGCTGCCCAATATGGTAAGTATGCCGGAAACGAGAACCTGGAGCCAGCTGATTATCGGCTGAAGTACCATGATAACGGGCGTTCTGCATATTCATTCTGCATGTGCCCTGGTGGCTTAGTAGTGGCTTCAGCTTCCGGGTTTGCTGAGGTTGTGACCAATGGTATGAGCTATTACAATCGGGGTGCAACAAATGCCAACAGTGCCTTGCTGGTAGGGGTTACCCCTGAGGATTTTTGCAGCCATCCGCTGGGTGGGATTTACTTTCAGCAAAGATATGAGAAACTGGCGTTTAAGTTAGGCGGCAGCAATTACTGTGCACCGGTGCAACTGCTGGGTGATTTTATGCAAGACAAACCCTCTACCAGCTTTGGCAGGATAAAACCCAGTTATCTTCCAGGGGTGAGATTTGCTCGGTTAAGCCAGTGTCTGCCACACTATGTTGTTTCAACCTTGCAGAGGGCTTTACGTAACTGGGGCAAGGTTATTACAGGATTCGATCATCCAGAGGCAGTATTAACCGGGGTGGAAACCCGGAGCTCAGCCCCGCTGCGTATTGTGCGTAATGAGTTGATGGAATCCAATATCGAAGGGCTTTATCCGGCAGGCGAAGGAGCCGGCTACGCCGGAGGAATAGTATCGGCAGCAGTCGACGGCTTAAAAGCAGCAGAAGCCGTCATTCAGAAATATGCTCCTTCTCACAATAGCTGAACAATGGCTGGAACAATTGTTGGAACGATAGCTTTAACAATAGCTTGAACGATGCTGAACGATTGTGGGGCGATAGTTTGGCAGTAGGTTTGATACGATAGTTGGGCAATTGTCTGGCAATGGTTGGGCGGTTGTATTTTTTGATAGCTAAACGATTGTTTCTATTTTAGGAAAATAGCTGAAAATAACATGATGTAGGGGTCGGTTTCCATGCCGACCCTTGTAGGTAGTGAAAAAGAAATTTTCTTCAAGGATAATACAAGTTGGTATATCTTTGAGAAAATTTCTTCGTTTGACAAAGTGTTTTGGAACAAAAGCACTTATCCTAAAAAAACAAAGTACAATCCCAGTAGCTGGGTATGATTATGGAAGCCCCGTGGAACTAAGCGACTAAATGACGCAGAGTTTGATTCAGCCCAGGCTCACAGAATTGATGCTAGCTCGAGGAATAGCTAAAATATTCACAAAACATAATACAAGCCAGTAGTATATGTTTTTGAATATTTTGGTGAATGACAAAGTGTTTTGGTACAAAAGCACTTACCAAAAAAATAAAATATATTTGCAGTAGATAGTATTAATTGTGGGAGCAACAGCGGAACGAAGTATTAACCCCAACAGTCATATAGACGGAGGCGATCTTAATGAATTTTCAGAAAAGTAAAGTTATGCTGCTGTTATTGATTATTATATTGGTTTTTAGCGGGTGCAGAGCCATTGTATCAGAGCCTCAATCAGGCTCGTATCGAACCGAGGATATCGAATTTGATCTTTCTGATGATTTAGTATTCGAAGTTAAAGATCAATCAGGCGCTCCAATAAAAAATGCTGTTTTAACTACTGACAGCCTTGTCTTGGGTGGGGTGTTCACCCAGCAGAGTGAGACCAACAATAAAGTAATCAAGACTGGAGAGCTCAGTTTAGAGGTTATCAATTTAGATCAGGTTGTCCAGGAGGTTATCGATCTGGTTGCAGCAAACAGCGGTTTTGTGCAATCCTCTTCGCGGCGGGATCATGAGAATTTTAACCGTGTTAACATGGTGATCAGGGTGCCTGCTGAAAATTTCAGTGAAGTGCATTCTGCCCTTGCTGATTTTGGAGACGTTAAGGTAGATAACACAAATACCCAGGATGTCACCGAGGAATACCTGGATATGGAGGTGCGCTTAACCACACTGGAGGCCAAGCGGGAGTCTTTTACAAAACTTCTGGACAAGGCTGAAAGCGTTTCAGATATATTAAAGATTGAGAACGAGCTTAACAAAGTAATTTATGATATCGAAAGCCTGAAAGGCAAGATGCAGTATTTAGATCGGCAGGTAGCCATGAGTACTATCACCCTCAGTATTACTGAAAAGAATCCGGTCTCATCATTTAAAAGCAATTACTCTGAGAGGTTTAATTTTGCCCTGCAGGATGGCTGGGGCTCCATGCTCAATTTTATAATGAGTATTGTCCTGACAGTGGTCTGGCTGCTTCCTTTTGCCCCCTTTGTTTTTCTGATTATATTTTTGGCTGTAAAGCTTTGGAGAAAGATTAAAGTAGTGATTGCCAAAAGAAGAGAAAAAGCTCACTTGGACTAAACTGCAGAGCAGTTGATGGAGCAATTTTCTCAGCCAGAGCCTTGCTAGCGCAGCCGTTTTTGGAAATTGTTTTTGAGGAGATGTTTAAAGCTGCATGCCCTTGGGAAAATATAATACATGGGTATTGTCATACCATGTTTTGTGTCAGAAATCAGTATTAAACGTGAGAACAGATAATTGTAATTAATTTCTGTTCTTTCTTACTGCTGGTTGTCATTCCAGACACGAAACTGTATACTACAATAGGGCTTGACGTCAGACGAAGGAGGGTACATAGGTGGATGAAAAAATAAAATTTCATAGCGCTTCGTCCAGAGAGGTTATGGAACATTATCAAACCAGCAGCCAGGGGCTATCTGCAGCTGCTGTTCAGGAGAGGCAGCAACAGTATGGGCCAAATATTTTAAAGACAAAAAAACAGGTTTCCAAACTGGCCATGTTTTTATCGCAGTTAAAAGATGTCTTGGTCCTGGTCTTAATCGCTGCGGGTTTAATGTCGTTTTTTATCGGCAGCTATTCAGACGGGATTATCATGTTTATTATTGTACTGGTAAACGCTACAATAGGTTTTTATCAGGAGTTTAAGGCTGAAAAAATACTGGACAGTTTAAAAAGTTTAGTTCAGTCGCCAGCAAAAGTAATCCGGGACGGTACCCTCAAAGAGGTTTATCAGGTTGATCTGGTACCCGGTGATATAGTAATGATTGACGAAGGGGACAAGGTTCCGGCAGATATTAGAATTATGGAGAGTTTTAATCTCAAGTCCAATGACTTTGCTCTCACCGGTGAATCGATGCCCCAGGAGAAACACAGCAATATTGTGCAAGAATACGCTACTTTAGGTGACAGAGATAATATGCTGTACCTGGGGACTTCAGTTGCGACCGGTAATGCCAAGGGTGTTGTGGTCGGTATTGGTATGGATACCGAGTTGGGAAAAATTGCAGACTTAACCCAAGCCAGTGATAAATCACTTTCGCCGCTACAATTGGAATTAGGGGCCTTGGGCCGAACCTTGACCGCAATCGCTGTGTTTATCAGTATCATTTTGTTTGGGGTCTCAATTTGGCAGGGCTTTAGTTTACGAGTCAGTTTAATATATGCTTTAGGTATTGCCGCTGCTGCAGTTCCGCAAGCGCTGCCTGCTCAGGTATCAGTTGCCCTTTCCCAGGGCAGCGGCCGGCTGGCTCATAAAAATGCAATCGTCAAAAAGCTGTCTGCAGTTGAAACATTGGGCTCAACTACAGTAATTTGCACCGACAAAACAGGTACCCTGACTAAGAATGAAATGACGGTTCAGGGGGTCTGGTTTAATGGCCAGGAATACAGTGTTACCGGTTTAGGCTATGAGCCACAGGGAGATATTATTGGCCCGGATGGTGAGCCGATCAGCCAGTCTGAAATAGATGAAATGGAGATCATGTTAGACGCAGCTACCATGGCTTCTAATGCAGAGATTCATCCGCCGGATGAAAGCCATGCCAACTGGTATCCAATTGGCGATCCCACAGAGGCAGCCATTATTACCTTATCGACAAAAGTGGGCACCAGGTCACCTCAGGAGGATGTTGAAAATCCTGAATTACATGAGTTTCCATTCGACTCTTTTAGGAAAAGAATGAGCTCAGTCAGGAAATTTGATGACCGCCAGGTCCTGTGTATGAAGGGTGCTACCGACGGTTTGTTGACAATCACTAAATACATTTATAAAAATGGTGAGATTTTACCGATAACTGAGGCTGATAAGCAGCAAATACAGGATATGAATACCAAATATTCTAAGCAGGCTATGCGGGTAATTTCTATTGCTTATCGGGAATTGGATCCAGAAGGCAGAGATTATGTCGAAGAGGAAGTAGAGCGAGATGTCATTTTTCTGGGAATGGTAGCTATGATTGATCCGCCTAAAGAAGGGGTTAAAGAGGCTATTGGTCATGCTCATCAAGCTCATATAAGGACCTTCATTATGACTGGTGATCATGCCATCACAGCTCAGGCTGTAGGCCGAGAAGTGCAGCTCTGCCCTGAAGACCAGGATCTTGAGGTAATAACCGGGGCTCAGTTAAACAAGATGTCTGATGAAATCCTTAAAAGTGAGATGAAGAATCGTGATGCGTTAATTTTTTCACGGGTCTCACCGGCTGATAAATTGCGAATTGTTAAGAATTTAAAGAGAGAAAACGATATAGTAGCTGTGACCGGCGACGGTGTTAACGATGCTCCGGCTCTTAAAAATGCCCATATCGGGGTTGCGATGGGGACAATAGGCACTGATGTGGCCAAAGAAGCATCGGAACTGGTCTTGCTGGACGATAGTTTCACTACCCTGGTATATGCAGTCAGAGAAGGCAGAACGATTTTTAATAATTTGAGGAAAACTGTTTTATCCTCGATGACTACTAATGCCGCCCAGCTGGCTGTAGTGATGCTCGGCCTGGCCAGTGTCGCCCTGTTTGACATGCCGATTCCTATTTTAGCTATTCAGATTTTAGCAATTGATCTGTTGGCTGAGATTTTGCCGCTTACAGCTCTGACATTTGATCCTGGCTCTGAGGCTTTAATGGCTTCGCCGCCCAGAAACAGAGATGAACATATTTTAAATCGTCGTTCAGGGTTGGAAATTCTTTTCTTTGGGCTGCTGATTGGCGGTCTGGCATTTATTAATTTTGCCTTGTTTGGTTCGAGGATGGGCGTCAGTTTAACCGCTACTCACTGGTTGTATGCCCGAGCAACTACTATCAGCTATGCTACGATAGCTCTGAGCCAGTTTACAAATATTTTGTCCAGAAGATATGAATACACTTCAGTTTTCAGCAAAACATTTTTTACTAATCCCAAGCTGCTGGCTTCGTTGGTAATTTCATTAGGTCTGATGTGTATTGCTATTTACGTACCTCCGTTTAATCATTTTTTAAAGTTTGCACCGTTGCAGCTAATAGACTGGGGCTATATTGTCGGGGCCTCCTTAATAGTTCTGCTGGCTCACGAGGTGTTAAAACTTGTTAAACGTTCTAAAAGATAAAGGTGCTGACAGGCGCGCCGGCAACAGCACCACCGTTTAAGGATTACTCTCCTTCTGACCATAATAGATTGCTCTTATTTAGTTAAGAGTAATCTTTTTATCGTGGCAGAGTGATACTTTTGCAAAAAACTTAACTTTTTTTTGACAATTCCTGTTTTGTGCCTTGACAGTTGGCAAGCAGGGTGGTATTTTTTTTATAGATTTTAGCACTCACCTTGATAGAGTGCTAACAAATAAGAAGGTGAGAAAATGCAATTATCCCCACGACAGCTTCAGATATTACAAGCCGTAGTAAAATCTTATATTGAGTCAGGAGTGCCAGTGGGATCTCGCACTATTGCCAAGCAGTTTAATTTGGGAGTGAGCCCGGCAACTGTTCGCAATGAGATGTCTGACCTTGAGGAAATGGGTTTTTTAGAACAGCCTCATATATCTGCTGGTAGAATACCATCTGACTCAGGCTATCGGCTGTATGTCGATACCTTAAATCCGAAGCTAAAGCCGGATATCAGGTCTATTTCAAGGATAGAGAATGAAATTGATGAACGCATTTTGGAGAAAGAGCAGCTGGTTTTAAGTATTGCAGAAGCCCTGGCAGAGTTAACTTCGTACGCAACTATTGTAAGTGGCCCTTATATAAATGCCTGTTTATTGCGGGAATTTGCCCTGGTGCCGATCAGTGAAAAAAAGGTGGTAGCAATTGCTGTAACAGATAATGGATTGTCAACTAGTAAAGTACTGCGACTTCCTAAAGCAATGTCTGCCGAAAATATTGGTTATATCAACCGTGTTCTGAATGACAAGTTAAAGGGAAAGTGTTTAAGAGACATTAAAAACTCTGACACAGAGTATTTAATGTGGAGTATTAATGAGCATATTAATAGCGAAGACCTGGCTTTAAAGGCTTTTATAAATCAGGTTTTTGATATGCATATTACCCCTATTGTAGCTGATGGAATAATAAATGTGCTGAATCAGCCGGAGTTTAGAATAGACAACAAGTATCTGCAGCTGTTTGAGGCACTTAATGCACAGGATATCTTAGCAGAATTATTAGCGACACAGACTACAAAAAATATCGATATCTCAATCGGTAAAGAGATTAACAATGAAATTATGCAGGAATGCAGTATTGTCAAAATTCCCTACACGATCAACAGCCATATAGCTGGTGTCATTGGTGTTCTGGGGCCTCGGAGAATGACATACGCCAGAGTTATATCACTATTGGAATATGTCAGTAGCCGTATTGAAGAGATATTGCAGGATTAGGGGGAGTTAAATTGTCTATCAAGCAAACAGCTAAAACCTCTGAAATTGATGAAAAACTGGCTGCATTAATGACCAATGCCCGCGCCATAAAGGCTGTGGCTGCTGCAGTTGAAGGAACAATAGGCCCCAAAGGTTTAGATACAATGCTGGTTGACAGTATGGGTGATGTGGTCATCACTAATGCTGGGGTCACTATTTTAGAAAAAATGGATGTAACCCACCCGGCGGCCAGAATGTTAATCAAGATTGCCAAAGCCCAACAGGAAGAGATCGGTGACGGCACCACTACTGCGACAGTTATGGCCGGGGCTTTAGTCAGTGAAGGAGTCGACCAGGTAGCTAAGGGTGTACCCGTGGCCCGAGTGATTGAAGGTATCAACATCGGTATAAACCATGCTTTGACCGCCTTAAAGCAAAAAGTACAGGCTGTCAACGGACTGGAAGACCCTGCCTTGCAGCGCATAGCCTATATCGCCGGCCGCGAGCATCGGGATATAGCTCAGTTAATAGTAAAAGCAGCAAAAATGATTGGATCAGAAAAGTTTAGTGATGAGTCATTTAAGTTAGCCGATTCTGTCATTGCGGAAGAGGGAGCTGAAAATGAAGTTTTCAGTGGCGTATTACTGGATAAAAAAAGATTGAGCAGGCAGATGCCGCAGCGGATTGAGCAGGCCAGGATTTTAATTATTGATGATGAGTTAAAGCCAGAGGAGTTGGAGGAAGAGGCCTTAGCTACGGAAACAGGTTTTAAACGTTTTATGGAGCTGAAAAATAGATTCATTGACAACCTACATAAAGTTGTTGAGCTGGGGGTCAATGTCATATTTATTGACAGAGGTATCGATAATTACGCTGAAGAACTGTTGACAGACTCAGGGGTTATAGTTTGTACCAGGGTAGCCAGCCGCGATTTAAGGGTGGCTGCTGAACACACTGGAGCCCGCCTGATAAAACGAACTGGCCTTAACAAGCAGGTTGAAGAATTGAAATTAGTTTTAGGTTCAGCCAGCTGTGTTTTTGAGGATGAGAAATTAAAGAAAATTCGAGTAGTTCAAGGCCAGGGCAAACCCATGGCTACAGTGCTGGTGGGAGCGGCGACTTCAGAGGTAGTAGATGAGCGGGAGCGCATTGCCAAAGATGCCGCCTCGGCTGTCCAGGCTGCCATCAGAGGGGGCTATGTTGCTGGCGGCGGGTCAGTTGAGCTGGCCATATCGCGCTCTGTTGAGTCTTTAAGAGAGACAGTCAAAGGCATGGCCGCATATGGCGTTGATTGTGTCAGCAGGGCAATTCGCAAGCCGGTGTTTCAGATTATTCTCAATGCCGGATATAATCCATTAGAAAAGATGGAAGATATAATTGCTTCTCAGATAGATGAAGGCAATGAAGATTTAGCTCTGGACTGTGATAGCGGAGAGATTGTGGATATGACAGATAAGGGGGTATTGGATCCGCTTTTAGTGAAATATCACGCTATTAGAGCTGCAGGCGAAATTGCTGAAGCTATTTTAAGAATAGATACGATAATCAGAATGAAGGGTAACAGAGAAAAGGGGAATGTTGACCCCAATCTTCAGGTTTAGGTAGGTAAAGTGATGAAAGAAAAAAAAACTAACACTGATTGTGAAAAAAAAGATGTTGAACAGAATGCTGCTGTCAATGAGCCGGGAACAGAAGCAAATCCAGAATCAATTGAGGAAAAAGTGGAACAGCTTTCCTTGGAAGACCGGCTGGAAAAGGTCATGGCTGAAAATGAGAGTTTAAAAAATCAATGTCTACGGTCTATTGCAGATTATACCAATCTGAAGCAGAGATCAGATCGGGAAAGAAGAGATATTATCATACAGGCTAATGCCAGGCTAATCGGCAGGCTGCTACCGGTAATTGATAACTTTGAACGAGCTCTGAGCTGTATAGCTGATCCGTCGGTGTCAGAAGGGGTCGTTATGATCTATCGGCAATTGCTGGATATATTACAGGCAGAAGGACTGGAGAAAATTGACTGTGAAGGTCAGCCTTTTGATCCTCATTTTCATGAAGCGCTGATGCAGGAACAATGTTCAGAAACTCATGATAATACAGTTCTACAGGTGTTCGAACCGGGATACCGGTTTAAAAATAAATTATTGCGTGCTGCAAAAGTTAAAGTTTCAAGCAATTAGGAGGTAAATAGATGTCAAAAGTAATTGGTATTGATTTAGGGACAACAAACTCTTGTGTGGCGATTATGGAAGGTGGTCAGCCTGTGGTAATTGCTAATGCCGAAGGCGATAGAACAACACCATCAGTTGTAGCATATTCTAAAACTGGTGAGCGCTTGGTTGGTAAGGTTGCCAAACGTCAGGCTGTCAGTAATCCTGATAACACAGTTGCCTCAATTAAACGCCATATGGGTGAAAATTATAAGGTTAAACTGGGAGATAAAGAATACACTCCTCCCGAGATATCAGCTATGGTGCTGCAAAAGCTAAAAGCCGATGCTGAGGCCTATTTAGGTGAAAATGTCAGCCAGGCTGTAATAACGGTTCCTGCATATTTTAATGATAGCCAGCGCCAGGCCACTAAAGATGCCGGAAAAATTGCCGGCTTAGAGGTTTTAAGAATAGTTAATGAGCCAACAGCGGCCTCCTTAGCCTATGGACTGGACAACGAAGGATCTCAAAAGATCTTAGTCTACGACTTGGGTGGTGGAACCTTTGATGTCTCTATTCTGGAAATAGGCGAAGGGGTTTTTGAGGTATTGTCAACAAATGGAGACACCCATTTAGGTGGCGATGATTTTGACAAAGTTGTGATGGATTACCTGGCCAGTGAGTTCAAGAGAGATCAGGGTGTAGATTTGTTAAAGGATCGAATGGCCATGCAGAGATTAAAAGATGCTGCAGAAAATGCCAAAAAAGAACTCAGCACTGTGGCAAAAGTTAATATTAATCTGCCCTATGTCACAGCGGATGCTTCCGGACCCAAGCATTTGGACATTACCTTGACCAGAGCCAAATTCGATGAGTTGACAGCTCATTTAGTTAAGAAAACAATGGGCCCGATCCGTCAGGCCCTTAAGGATGCCAGTTTAACGCCAGATCAGGTAGATAAAATAATATTAGTTGGCGGATCGACCCGTATCCCTGCTGTACAGCAGGCTGTGAAAAGTATTACCAATAAGGATCCTTATAAAGGTATAAACCCTGATGAGGTAGTTGCTTTAGGTGCGGCGATTCAGGCAGGTGTTTTATCCGGGGATATTAAAGACATAGTACTGATAGATGTCACCCCGTTGTCTTTGGGAATAGAAACTCTGGGCGGAGTAGCAACCAGACTGATTGAGAGAAATACCGCTATTCCAACATCAGCCAGCCAGATCTTCTCAACCGCTGCTGATAATCAAACTCAGGTCGGTATTCATGTAATTCAGGGAGAAAGGACTATTGCCAGCCAGAACAAAACCTTAGGCCGGTTCAATTTGACAGGCATACCTCCAGCGCCGCGCGGTATTCCTCAGATTGAGGTTAAGTTCAGTATCGACTCCAATGGCATTGTCAACGTCAATGCCAAAGATCTGGGAACCGGTAAGGAACAGGCCATAACCATCACATCCTCCAGCGGCTTAAGCGAAGAAGAGGTTGAGCGAATGGTAAAAGAAGCCGAACAGCATGCTGAAGAAGATAAAAAGCAAAAGGAATTGATTGAAAAACGTAATCAGGCTGATTCAATGGTTTACAGTACGGAAAAAATGCTTACTGAACTGGGTGACAAAATTGACAGTGCTAAGGCTGAGGAAGTTAAGAAAGCTGTTGAAGCATTAAAAGCAGTCAAAGATGGTGATGATGTTACAGCTATTGATACTGAATTAGAAACAGTAACTAAACATGTTAATGAGTTATCAACAATCCTGTATCAACAGGCTCAACAGGCCCAGCAGGAAGCTGGCCAGGCCCAGGATCCGGATAATGCTGATGATGGGGCTTTTGATGCGGAGTACGAGGAAGTAGACCCCGAAGAAGATCCCAAGTAAATGCCTGGTGGCTGTAGCAACAGAAAAGATACTGTGTTTAATTGTGGGGCTGTTTATGGGGTGATATTATGGCCGAGAGAAGAGATTATTATGAAACCTTAGGTGTTACTCGTGATGCTTCGGAAGACGATCTTAAACGAGCTTATCGTAAACTAGCTCGAACACATCATCCCGATGTCAGTGATGACCCTAAAGCAGAGGAGAAGTTCAAAGAAATTACCGAAGCCTACCGGGTGCTAAGTGATCCTGAAAAAAGGCAAAAGTACGATCAGTTTGGGCATGCCGGAGTTAATCAGCAGGGTGGGCCTGACTTTAGTGGGTTCGGTGGCTTTGAAGATATATTTGACATGATGTTTAATGGCGGGTTTGGGGGACGTTCTACCAGAACAGGCCCTCAACCCGGTGCTGATTTGCGTTATGATTTGACCATAACTTTGGAAGAAGCTGTCTTTGGTACCGAAAAAGAGATTGTTATTCGACGCCATGAGGCTTGTGACAAATGTGGAGGCTCTGGGGCTGAGCCGGGCAGCAAGGTGCATACTTGTTCAGAGTGTAAAGGTAGTGGACAAGTGCGGAGAGCTCAGCAAACTCCATTTGGTCAATTTGTCAATGTGACGACCTGCCGCAGATGCGGAGGAACAGGTAAAATTGTTGACAAACATTGCAGTGATTGTCGTGGCTCAGGAAAGGTGTCCAAGAAACGCCGCATCAACCTGAATATCCCCGCCGGGGTGGATAACGGCACCCGGTTGAGGGTTGCTGGCAAAGGCGAGGCTGGGGAGCGTGGTGGTCCTTATGGAGATTTATATGTTTTCATCAGGGTAAGACCCCATACAACCATTGAGCGTCGTAATGAGAACCTGTATATTAAGAAAAATATATCTTTCGTGCAGGCTACCCTGGGCGCAGAGATACCGGTGGAAACCCTGGATGGCTTAGTTAAACTGAAAATTCCTTCAGGTACGCAGACCGGCAGTACATTTAGAATTGATAATAAAGGTGTTCCCTATCGCCGAAGAGGGGACCGAGGTAATTTTTATGTTACGGTTCAGGTTACTGTCCCTAAAAGACTTAATAATGAGCAGATAAAGGCATTGACTGATTTTGCCAAAGCCAGTGGTGAAGAAGTCAATCCCCCAGATAAATCTATCTGGGACAAAATCAAAGACATGTTTTAAACTACATTTCAAACTACCTGGGGGGAGCTCAAAAGCTATTTTGGTCACCCCCTTTGTTTATGGTATTTTGCTCTAAGCTCAATTTATCACTACCTAAAAAAGGTATGTAAAGTGAGCAAGAAAGATTTTTACTATGTAATTAATGGCACTAATGAATGGCGTGCCTGGAGTTGTGTTGTTTGGAATGATTTTGTAAATTGGGGAAGGTGATAGGGATGACTCAGTGGATGGAGATTAAAATTCTCACTAAATACAGCTCTGCTGATGCGGTCGGAGAGATCCTGTACCGCAATAAAGTTAATGGGCTAGTCTATGAGGATTTAACTTCAGCTATCAGCCCACCTGCTGAGATAAGCTGGGATTACTTAGATGTATCTGAAACTGAACAGCCGGAAGAGGTAAAGATTGTAGCCTACCTGCCTTTAGAAGAAGACATCCTGGCCGTAATCGAAGAAATTAAAGCAGAAATTGAGCTATTGCAGAGTTACAGCATTGACATCGGCAAGGGGCTTTTATCGTATAAGATTGTAGATGAAAAGGACTGGAAGGACAATTGGAAAAAATTTTTTAAACCTGTACATGTAGGTAGTAATATTATAGTACGACCGGTATGGGAAGAGCTTGACAGCGACGGCCAGAAAACAATTATAAATATCGATCCGGGTTTAGCCTTTGGTACAGGCTCTCATATTACAACCCAACAGGCTCTGATCATGCTGGAAAAAAATATATTGAACGGCTGCCGGGTTATTGATGTCGGTTGTGGTTCTGGTATTCTATCTATTGCCGCTCATTTGTTAGGGGCAGGTTCAGTTGTCGCCATTGATAATGACGACCAGGCTGTGGCTATGGCTGAGAGTAATATTAAAATTAATAATATCCCGAACGATGAAATAACTGTAGTCAAAAATGACCTGTTACAGGGCATAAGTACCTCAGCTGATATTATCGCAGCGAATATCACTGCTCCGGTTTTAAAGCGTCTGATACCCCAGGCTGCTGCTTTAACCCTGCCCGACGGTCTGTTGATCTGCGCCGGGATTATTAAGAGCTATGAGTATGAAATGCAACAGACCTTAATCGGCCATAAGTATGTCATTATCGACAGATTAGAAAAGGGTGACTGGGTGGCCCTGACTGCTCAGAAGGTATTGTAAATGGCCAGGATTTTTGTAGACAAAGAGCTGGATGTCGGTAATCAGTTTGCTTTGAATGTTGAAGACAGCCATCACCTGAAAAACGTCCTGAGGATGAGAAAGAATAGCCTGGTGCAAATAGTTGATGGTCGGAAAAGGGAGTTTACGGCTGAGATTTTCGAAGATACCGGTAAACAACTGATATTAATTATTAGAGAACATCAGAACATCAGGAGAGAGCCGCAATTGCAGATATCAGTATTTCAGGGACTTCCCAAAGGGGATAAAATGGAACAGGTCATAATGAGGTGTACTGAGATCGGTGCCAGCAGTTTTATCCCGGTTATTATGCAGCGATCTGTGGTTAATCTAAATCAGCAGAAAGCTGTGAAAAAGCAGAGACGCTGGCAGAAGATTGCCTACTCGGCTGCCTGCCAGTCGCTGCGGCAAACTGTACCCATTGTTCGGGAGGTCCAAAGTTTTGGGCAAATGATTGAAAGTCTTGCTGATTATGATGAAGTTATTTTATTATATGAAGGTGAAGATAAACAGACCCTTTATGACCTTAATTTAAAATCAATTAAAAAAGTGGCAGTCATCGTTGGTCCTGAGGGCGGGCTGACCCAATCTGAAGCAGACTGCTTAAAATCATGTGGCTCCAGGAGCATTAGCTTAGGACCCAGGATTTTACGTACAGAAACCGCAGCGATAGCCGTTATTTCAATACTTTTATATTGTAGTGGCGATTTGAGGGGGATCAGCAATGAAAAGATGTAACATAAAAATCCTGACCCTGGGCTGCAAGGTTAATCAATATGAAAGCCATAATCTTTCCAACTATTTTCGTGATCAGGGGTACCGACTGGTGACAGCAGCGCTGGCCGATGTCATCATCATCAATACCTGTGCTGTTACCATGCAGGCAGCCCGGAAATCTCGACAGTTGATCCGGCAGGCGAAACGCAAAAGCCCTGATGCTTTAGTTATAATCATCGGCTGCATGTCCCAACTTCCAGAGGCCAGAGCGGCTCTAAAGGATGAGGTCGATGTGTTTTTAGGCAGTGAGCATAAAAGCATGGTTGCAGAGATAGTTGATAAGTGGGTGGAAGGGAAACTGAAAAAAGAGGAAGCCAGTTTAATTACAGACTTCTCAGGGGTTACCCAATTTGATGAAATGCCAGGTTATTCTATCGGAGATCGAGTGAGAGCTGAAGTCAAAGTGCAGGATGGCTGTGAGCAGTTCTGTTCATTCTGTTTAATCCCATACATGCGGGGCCCGGAACGCAGCAGAAAGCCGGAGAATGTATTAAAAGAGATCAAGTACTTAATAGATAAAGGCTATCAGGAGATTGTCTTGACCGGGATTCATTTAGGCGCTTATGGGCGCGATTTTGCCGTTAAGAGCAGCCTGTCAGGATTAGTAAAGCTGGTACTGGGTAACACCTCTGTAAAGCGCCTGAGATTATCTTCCGTTGAACCAAATGATGTGACAGACGAATTAATCAGCTTAATTGCTAATAATGATAGAATAGCACCCCATTTGCATCTGCCTTTGCAGGGGGGCAATGACAAACTGCTTAAAGCCATGAACAGAAAATACACCACTGCTGACTATTTAGCACTGATTAACAAAGTCAGAGCTTCAATTCCTGAGATAGCTCTGACAACAGATTTAATGGTCGGTTTCCCGGGCGAAACTGAATCTGATTTTGCAAATACCCTCAGCTTTGTCAGGCAAGTCCAGTTCTCAAATATGCATGTCTTCAGATATTCTCCCAGACCGGGTACAAAAGCTGCTCAAATGCCGCTGCAGGTATCTGGGAGTATAGCCAGGGACAGAAGTGATCAAATGCACGCTGTAGCAGAAGAGATGAAGAACTCTTATTACCAATCGATGATAGGAAAGACCTATCAAATACTCATTGAAAAATGTGATGATAAGCTGCTGTGTGAAGGTCATGCCGGGAATTATGTTAAGGTCTGTGTTCAGGGAGCAAAGTTGGCAAAAAACAGTTGGGTAAAAGTACAAATAATTAAGAGTAGCACTTACTGTGTTTTGGGGAATGTGGTATAATACTTAAGATGTTGCTGCGAGAGGAGGGGTTACTGGTGTCCGAATGTATATTTTGCAGAATAGTAGCAGGAGAATTGCCAGCTGATGTAGTTTATTCAGATGACGAGATTTTAGCGTTCAAGGATATAAATCCTGCAGCTCCTGTACATATCCTGATAATTCCTAAGCGGCATATCTCTTCTCTGGGATCAGTTAAATCAGATGATATTCCGTTATTAGGGCGGATTATGCATAGAATATCTCAAATAGCAAAAGACCGCTGTCCATTAAATGAATACCGGGTTATAACCAATATCGGCAAGAGCTGTGGACAGACCGTTGATCATTTGCATTTTCACTTATTAGGGGGACGTAAATTTGACTAGCCTCCAGGATAAAGCAAAAATTAGTTTGACAGCTTCACAGGATGTATATATAATAGATTGGGGTTATCCCATGGCTATTTCCGGGAGGGGGGTTAAGGCAGATGGCAGAAGTTAAGGTCGGTAAAAACGAAAGTTTGGACCAGGCTCTGCGCCGATTTAACCGGGAATGCCGTAAGGCTGGTATTCTTAAAGAAGTGCGCAGAAGAGAGCATTACGAAAAACCTAGTGTTAAGCGCAAAAAGAAAGCCGAAGCGGCACGTCGCAAAAACACTCGCAAATCGTATTAAATAATAAGTATTATAGCCCGGTCGATCCGGGCTTTAATATTATTGGAAAGTACCCCCTGGCCCTGACTGTCATCTTATCGGCAGCGTATTATTACATAAAATATATTATCTTTATTTACATTAGATAGCGGGGCTGTCGCAATAACAGAAATATCAATTTTTATATATAACTATTGGTTCACATCAGGTAGCCTATGTACTTTAACAAATACTTATATACGAAAAGTAAATTACTATCTATAAATGAGGTAATAATTCACATAAGTATTTGATTGAACGAGGAACTGACGAAGTGAACCAGGTATTACAGCCCCATATTATCTTTGCTTAGGTAGCGTTTTATTAACATAAAGCGCTTTAGATACTCTATTACAGAATTTTGGATGATACATTATCATAAATTAAAATGAGGTGATAATGTTGAGCAAATATAAAAGAGTAGACCGTTTAAAAGCCAATATGGCTGGGGTTTTAGATATACCAATTGATGTAGTCCTGGATATGCCGCGAGTAACAGTAATAGGCAGTTTGCAGGCCTATGTTGAAAATCATCAGGGGATAGTCTTCTATGACCACAATCAAATAAAACTGTCTTTCTCTGAGGGCGTCATAGCGATTACCGGTGACAGTTTAACCATCAGAGTGATAAATCTGGACGAAATAATAATCGACGGTAATATCAAACTGATTAACTTTGAGGCATGTGACCAGAATGAGTAGGGTAACACACTTTAGCAGGGGTTATGTAAAAATAAGAATTTCCGGCAAGTTTCCGGAGCGCTTCATTAATCTATGCCTGTCCAAAAGAATACCCTTGTGGAAACTGGTTCAAAGAAACAATCATATTGAACTCTTTACCACAGTAGCTGGTTTTAAGAGAATACGTCCGATTTTAAAAACTACTGAATGTAGTGTTAAAATTATCAATAAGCAGGGTTTACCCTTTATCCTGGATCGAATGCTTCATTACAAATGGCTGTTTGGCTGTCTGGTATTGCTAATCCTGTTAGGGATTTGGGGGAGTATGTACATTTGGTCTATCTCTATCAACGCGCCAGCAAATTACGATACAACTGAAATTGAAAGGGTCCTCAGCGAGACCGGTTTAGTAAAGGGTGTCTTGCGAAGCAGGGTTGATCCCAGATCAATTTCTAAGGCAATACAAGCTGAATTTTCTGAAATTCGTTGGGCAGATATCAGGGTAACAGGGATCAAGGCTGATGTTACAATAGAGCTGAGGCCCAATAACGCTGATGGCACCCTGACCACTGGCGATATCGTGGCTCTAAGAGATGGGTATTTGGAAGAGTTAATTGTTCTCGATGGTACTGCTTTGGCCAGGAGTGGAAATACTATTACCAAAGGTCAGGTTATCGTCGAAGGGAAGGTCTATTCTAACAACCTTTATTTACATAATGTTGCGGCTCGGGCCTTAATTAAGACCTCTACCTGGTATTACGGTAATGGCTTGGCCAGCGCCGAATACACCGAGCTTCAGCAGACCGGAAACCGGAGTGTGCAGTTTCTTTGGAAGGCTCAAGGAAAAGAAGGGCACCTGTATGGACAAAGAAACAACTACGACCTTTACACATTGCAGGAGGTTTCTTATCCTTTACGATGGAGGAATATTTCAACTACTGTCGAAGTGGTAAAAAGAGTGTACATTGAGCAAAGAGCTGTAATCAAAGAGCTTAATGAAGAGCAGGTCAAAGAAAAAGCACAGCAGGCTGCTCTTGCCGCCGCTTTAACCCAGATAGGTCCGATTTCCAGCCCTGTTGAGATAAGCTATAAATACATAGACCTGGGTACTATGATGTATGTAGAAGCAATACTAAAAGCTTACGAGGATATAACCTATTTTAGTATTCATCAGAGATAAGGAGGCCAATGATTTGGCAGAAACAATTGAAAGAAGATTATTTATCCGAACTGTGGATGAAGCGAGAAAGCTTTTTGGTGAACGCGATGTTCATTTAAAAAATATTGAAGACAGTCTGAAGGTAAAAATGGTTACTCGTGAGAGCGAAATTATAATAACCGGGGAAGAAGAAGTTGTCGAAAAAGCTGAAAAAGTATTGCGTCAATTGTTAACCTTAATCAGAAACGGGCAAATATTAGAAGAGCGTGATGTTGTCTATACCATCAGAATGGTTAGAGAAAACGAAAGTGTTGACTTAGTCAGCCTTTCAGACGATGAAATAGTGCTGACATCAAGCGGCAAGATCGTCAGCCCCAAAACAAAAGGTCAGCAGAAATATGTTGAGTTTATCAGAAACAATACCTTGGTATTTGGGGTGGGTCCGGCTGGTACTGGTAAGACCTATTTAGCCATTGCCATGGCAGTAGCAGCATTGAGAAAAAGAGAGGTCAGCAGAATAGTGTTGACCCGGCCAGCAGTGGAAGCAGGAGAGCGCTTAGGATTTCTTCCCGGTGATCTGCAGGCTAAGATAGATCCTTATTTAAGACCCCTTTACGATGCCCTCTACGACATTATGGGTGCGGAACAGTTTGTTAAGTATGTTGAAAAAGGAGTGATAGAAGTAGCTCCGCTGGCTTATATGAGAGGAAGGACACTAGATAATAGTTTTATTATTTTAGATGAAGCTCAAAATACGACCCGTGAGCAAATGAAGATGTTTTTGACCAGACTTGGGTTTGGATCACAGGCAGTTGTAACCGGTGATATAACTCAGACCGACTTGCCCAGAGACAGAAGTTCAGGTCTGAGAGAGGCGATTAAAATACTTCAAAGGGTTAAGGATATAGGTATAATGTATCTGACAGAGAAAGACGTAGTACGGCATGCTTTGGTTCAGCGTATTATAAAAGCTTATGAAAGAAGTGAGCGCTCTAAAAAGCATTAAGGAGAGGTTTTGATGTCGGCTTTTTTTAAGGAGATTTACAGACTTTATAACAAATATTTTTTAAGAAAACCTCTTGTTCAAAGGGCTATTATTGGTTTATTGACCTATTCCATGATGCTGGCTATTATCCTTGTTTCGGTTATACCGCCACAGATAAATTTGACTGTGGGACAAGCCAGTAATCGAACAATATATGCACCCAATAATATTGAGGATAAAATTGCGACTGAGAAAGCTCGGCAGCAGGCAGAGCAAAGTGTTCCAGACGCCTATGTCAGAGACAGAAACCTCGAAAGTCAGGTTATCAGCAGCTTAGACCAGATCGGTGAAACATTGCTCGAAAATAAAAGTCTAACTGTTGAGGAAATTAAGAATGCCTTAAAAGACGATTTGCCAAGTAATTTAGTCTCAAAATTAGAAAGGCTCTCTGACAACACCCTGTATTTTATCACCCAATTGTCTGACGAAGAGCTGATAGCCCTTAATACTGAAGCCAAAGCGCTGCTGTTAAGAGTCTTTGAAGAAGGAATCAGTACTACGGAAAGTGGTTTGGCTTTAATAGAGCATGAAATATCTTTGTTGGATCTCAGTTTTTCGGGCAAGATTTATATCGAGAATTTATTAACGGCAGTATACCAGCCCAGCTACTCCTATAGTGAGGTTTTGACTAATGTTTTAAAAAAGGAAGCCCGCCAGAATATAGCCCCGATCATTATTCATAAAGGTGATGTTATAGTTTACAAGGAGCAGATTATTAATGAGCATATTTATTCTTTATTAGAGTATTCCGGGCTGCTCAGTACCGGCAGGAGAACCCAGATGATACTGGGGGTCGCGCTGTATTTACTGATAGTATTTATTGTGGGTATAGCATTTCTGAAGGTTTTTTGTAAGGAGATCTACAATAAAGAGATTACGCTGGTCATGTATTCTACAATTCTGGTTATCAGTGTCCTGGCTTCTGCCTTGTTATTGAGGCTGTCACCACTGTTGGTAATGAGCGTTACTGTCGGGGTTTTAATTACTGTTCTGCTCAACTGGCAGGGAGCAATAGTTGCTGTCTTGGTTCACAATGCGATTATCGCCCCTTTAATTGCCGATTATCCGATTACTGCAGTCATTTCTGTTGTCGGTGGTATTACGGCCATCATCAGCAGCCATCGCATGAGCCAGCGGGCTGACATGGTTAGAATAGCCTTATATGTAGCAGCTGTTCAGGGGGCATTAATTGCTTCGATGCAGCTATTATTTGGAAATGGGTGGGGGCAGCTGGCTGAATCTGCTTTAATTGCTGTTTCAAGTGGAATAGCTTTTGTAATTATTGCCATCGGCTCATTGCCGTTATTGGAGAACACTTTTGGAATAATCTCTACTGTCAGACTGCTGGAGTTGTCTAATCCTAATCGTCCGCTGCTCCGCAGGCTCCTGTTAGAGGCACCAGGCACTTATAACCACAGCATTGTTATGGGAAACCTGGCTGAAGCAGCAGCTGAAGCAGTTGGAGCAGATCCTTTACTGGCCAGGGTTGGTGCCTATTATCATGACATCGGCAAGTTAAAAAGACCGGCATTCTTTGTCGAAAATCAGATAAACGAAGATAATCCTCACAATAAATATACTCCATCATTAAGTGCCCTGATTATTATTTCACATATTAAGGATGGGGTTGAGCTGGCCAAAGAAGAACGACTGCCTCAACCGGTAATTGACATGATTGAGCAGCATCATGGGACTACCTTAGTCAGCTATTTCCATCATCAGGCGCTGGAGCAGAAAGTAGAGGATGATACTGTCAGGGAGATTGACTATCGGTATGACGGGCCTCGACCACAAACCAAGGAAGCAGGTATTTTAATGCTTTCTGACTCAATTGAGGCAGCAGTGAGAGCCTTGAAACGTCGTTCAAAAACCAAAGTCGAGGAAGTAGTCAGAAAAATAATTAAAAGTCGTTTAAGAGACGGGGAGCTGGATGAATGCGACTTAACAATGCGTGATTTAGAGAAATTGGCTGATACCTATATCAGGTCATTGTCTGGTGTATACCATAATCGAATTGCATATCCGGAAAGGAGTATTGCTGATCTGGAAAGGAGCAAAAAACTTGGTAGAAATACAGATTAATGAGTCAGACTTTGTGTTTGAAGAAAAACAATATACAATATGGAAAGACCTTTGCTTAAAGATAGCCAAGTATTTAGCAATTGAGAATAAGATTATCAGCATTGCCTTTACAGATGAGGAGACTATTGCGCTGTTAAACAGCCAGTACCGAAACAAAAGCGGTGTTACTGATGTTTTATCCTTTCCGCTTTCTTCGCTCCACAGCGAGGATAAAATTTTAGGTGAGATTGTAATCTCTGTACCCATTGCAGCAAAACAGGCACCAAACTATGGTAACACTTTAGCTGAAGAAATTTCCTTTTTACTATTACATGGCATGCTGCATTTGGCCGGATACGATCATGATGATGCTCATCGGGGCTTGATGAGGGAGAAAGAGAAAGAATTGGCTAAACTCTTAGCATTAAGAAAGAGGTAGCGTGGTTTTATGGGTAAAGACAGCTTATTCAGTTCCTTTAAAAATGCCTGGAGAGGTCTGATAATAGCTCTGCAGACAGAAAGAAATTTAAGACTACATTTTATTTGCGCGATACTTGTGCTTATAGTCCTTATTATTTTTCAGATCGGAGGCTTGAAGTTAGCCCTGATTTTATTGACTATAGGTTTGGTTTTGGTAGCAGAGTTGATTAATACAACGATAGAAAATCTGGTAGATTTAATTCAGCCGGAGTTTCATGAGATTGCCAGAAATGCCAAGGATATAGCGGCTGGAGCCGTGTTGACAGCGGCTATTGTTGCTGTTTTAGTTGGTGTGGTTATTTTAGGACCGTATTTTATCCAGCTATTTTTTTAGTTCAGGTGAAAACATTGGAGGGGAAAGATGAGTTTATCAAAAATTGGGATAGCTTTGTTAGTCATTGTTATGATTTTTAATACAGTGGTGATTCTCAGATCACTGGATTTAATAACCCTGCCGGGTGAAATCTCAAATGTGGAAATGGCCAGGGCAGGTACTAGTGCTATGATATCTTATTTAAGAAATTATGCTGATGATCTACGGGTTGCTGATAGCAATGCGGTCAAAGAAAGCATTGGACTGATGCAATACAAGATTGAGACTGCCAAAAGTGAAGATGAGCTGGCCCAAATTGTAATCAATGAGAGTAAACTGGTGCAGGAGACTATTATCAGAGAGACCGAGCGCAAGCGCAACCAGGTTATTCTCAATATTATCAGTACCGATCCCAATATTCAGAATGTCAAAGATCGGGAGACCATTGTGGTTTGGGGAGACAGCGAGAATGGTATTCAAATCAGGGATGGCAGCAATGTATTGAGTAAGGAAACGGTAACGGCAATCACCGGGTCAGATGATCTGCCCAAAATTTTTAGTGATGTTGCCGTTGTTGTAGAAGAAGGGGTCCCCAAAGTACTAAATTATCGCCGTGTCTATGACCGACTCAGTTCATTAGAAAGTGAAGTAGCACTATTACAAAAAATGATTATCGACAGAGAAACATTTGCCGGTTTGCGACCTATGACTGGAGAAGGCGTTGAGATAAAAATATACGATGCAGAAGGTGGTTATCAGGAACATGAAATTGTTCATGATGTAGACATTAGAGATATAATAAATGAGCTTAACTCAGCCGGGGCTGTAGGAGCAAGTGTGGGTGGACAACGGATAGTGAGTAACTCTCCTATTCGCTGTGTGGGGGCTGTTGTCTTGGTAAATTATGTCCCTATATCAGTTGACCCGGTTGTTATTCATGCCATAGGAGATCCTGTAAAACTCTCCAGCAGTCTTGAGATCATTAAAAACACTTTGGAACTGATTAAAGGTATTAGAATAGAGGTGACTGTCTCGGACCAGATCATATTGCCGGCCTACACCAAATCAATCTCATAACATAAGGGGTAGAAAGATGAATGAAAAACTTTTTGCGACTGCCAAGTCAGCCTTAGATCAGGCTTATTGCCCTTACTCTGGGTATCAAGTGGGGGCTGCAGTATTAACAAAATCAGGGAAAATGTATAGTGGCTGTAATATAGAGAATGCCTCTTACAGTTTGACGGTTTGTGCTGAAAGGGTTGCTTTGTTCAAAGCGATTAGTGAGGGCAGTCTGGATATTAAGGAGTTGGTTGTGGTTATCAAGGGAGAGAGTTTACCTTCGCCTTGCGGTGCATGTCGCCAGGTAATGGCTGAGCTGGCTCCGAATGCTGAAGTTTACCTGGCATCTGACAGTGGCAAATACCAGGTGCAGACAGTAGATGAGTTACTGCCAAATTCCTTTACCGGGAAGAATTTGCGAGATGAGTAGATGACTGAAAAAAAATCAGGCTTTGTTACAGTAGTAGGAAGACCTAATGTTGGAAAGTCTACATTTTTGAATAAAGTAATGGGACAAAAAATACTGATTGAATCTTCCAGACCTCAGGCAACTCGGAACAGGATCAGCTGTATTTATAATGATGAGAGAGGACAAATTGTTTTTCTGGATACCCCTGGAATTCATAAACCGCATCATAAGTTAGGTCAGATATTAGTTAACTATGCAAGAAACAGTTTGAACGACGTCGATGTGATTATATTTATGGTAGATCCTCAGGAAGCTGGACTCGGAGATAAATATATTGCTGAAATTTTGAAAGATATTGACACGCCTGTTTTTATCTGCATTAATAAAATTGATTTAATAAACAGGAGCAAACTAATCCTGCTGCTTAATGAATGGCATAAAATCTTAGATTATACAGAAATAATCCCGGTCTCCTCTAAAACAGGTGAAGGCCTGGAGAGAGTCATAGATTTAATATTCAGCTATCTTACTGTTGGACCCGAGTATTATCCCGATGACATGATAACTGACAGACCAGAGATATTTATCATAGCCGAGATAATTAGAGAGAAAGTTTTTAACAAAACCAAGGAAGAGGTTCCCTATGCTGTTGCTGTAGATATCAGATCTTTTACTGAAAAAAAGAATATGCTCTATATAGCAGCAGACATAATTGTTGAAAGGAATTCTCAGAAAGGTATCATCATTGGCAAACACGGCTCAATGCTTAAAAAGATCGGCCAGGAGGCACGTTTGGATATTGAAGATTTTATGGGATATAAGGCTTATTTGGACCTGCATGTTCGCCACAAGCATGATTGGCGTAATAAAAACAATATGTTGAATTCATTGGGATATGAGAAGGAGCAAAAGTAATGAAATTAGAAACCTTTATTGACCATACTTATTTAAAAGCTGATGGCACTCAGGAAATAATCACCAGGCTTTGTCAGGAAGCCAAAGCATATCAGTTTAAGGCAGTTTGTGTTAACCCGACCTGGGTTAGTCTCGCAGCCAATCTCTTGCAGGATAGCGGAGTAGAAGTAGCTACAGTAGTTGGTTTTCCGCTGGGCGCAACTACTACTGTTGCCAAAACTGCAGAAGCCAGTCAGGCTGTTAGTGATGGTGCTACGGAGATTGATATGGTTATAAATCTGGGTTATTTGTTAGACGGTGATTATGATAGTGTTAAGAAAGATATTATAGCGGTTGTCAACGCTGCCAATCAGGTTCCGGTAAAGGTTATTATTGAAACTGCATTACTAAATGATGGGCAGAAACGCAAGGCTTGCCAGTTAGCGCAGGAAGCTGGAGCAGCTTTTGTTAAAACTTCAACCGGGTTTTCAACAGCTGGCGCCAGTGTTGAGGATATTATTTTAATGAGAAGCGTTGTCGGCAAATATATGGGTGTCAAGGCCTCAGGTGGGGTTAGAAATGCCCAGCAAGCCAAAGCAATGATAGCTGCCGGAGCATCGAGAATTGGTACAAGTTCTGGAATAAAAATAGTAACGGAGCAACATGAATCTGAATAATGTAAAAGCAATAGTGTTGCAAATCAGGAAGCATAGTGAAACTGACATTTCCTTAATCTGCATAACACCTAAACTAGGTAAAATATTTGTCAGGGCTCCCCGTGCAGCGGACCTGAATAGCAAACTTCGCTCATTCTGCCAGATTCTCACCAGCGGAACGATCTCTTTGCAGAGAAGCAAAAATGATATTAGTTCCTACTATTTACGACAGGCAGCTATAGATAATGCTTATCAGGACATTAAGCGCAGTGAGCTGAAACTGGCCTCAGCCTGTTACATAACCAGCTTAGTATCCAGCTTGAGTGAATATGGTCAAGCCGAAGACCATAATTTTAGCCAATTGTATGGATTTTTAGAGGCTTTAAATTTAATTACTGAAACAGTAAAGCTTAATTTTCTCCATGTAGTAATGATAGTCAGGCTGTTAGCAGTTAATGGGTTTGGCCATTTGCCAGAGTGGTGCAGCAAATGTGACAGCAGTTTAAGCAGTGTTTTTTATTATGGGAAAAACAGGGGAGTATTTTTGTGTGAAAAGTGCCAAAATATAAAAGATATTAGAATTGCTGAAGAAACAATTTTACAGTGGCACAATTTGCTTAAAATTGATCTGGTTAGCAGCCATTGGGTAGAGTTGTCAGCTGATTTTATTGAGCTTGTTGAAGACTACGTGCGGATTGTGTTGGGACAGGAAGTCAAAGGCAGAGAGTATTTAAGGCTAATTCGTGGATTTTAAATGGAGGTAAAAAATGACTAACATATCGCTTGAAAAGATTGATTTGGTGCGGGAAAGGACCGGAGCTTCATATGAAGTGGCGTTAGAGCTGCTCAGTGAGCATGATGGTAATGTTGTTGAAGCTATCATAGCATATGAAAAAAAGCACAGAGAAGTTGAAGAATATGAAGTAACTAATAATAAACTGATTGAGAAGATCAAGAGCTTAATTCATGAGGGGAATGTTTCCAGGATAACAATTAAGCAAAATGGTGAGGTAGTATTAAACATACCAGTAAATTTGGGAATCGCAGCGATCGTTTTAGCTCCTTTCCTGGCTATTTTAGCGGGTATAGCTGCAGTTGCTTCTTCCTGCACCATAGTTGTGGAGCGGAGAAAGGGAAAAAGCAAGTGTGATACTGAAGAAACAGATTCTTAGCCAGGTCAACCGCGAAGATTACTCATCGGTTTTGAACAGTCCTGAAATTTAACCAGATTTCAGGATTTTATTATTGTTGTTTATAAGGTAGCGATTTTCTTTTGGATCTTATTTTGTCAAGAGTATAAAAAATGTGATATATTCATACCATTAAGAGTTTGTTGAGGGGGAGATAACGATAGAGCTATCTGAAAGACAAAAACACATTGTCTCTATTGTCAAGCGGAATGGCCCGATTAAAGGTGATGATATAGCTCAAAGTTTAAAATTATCCAGAGCCGCTTTAAGAGCCGATTTGGCAATATTGACAATGACAGGATACTTGGAGGCAAGGCCCAGGGTCGGCTATTATTATTCAGGAAAGACTGTTAATTCCCTTTTAGCTGATAGAGTTAAGCAAATTAAAGTTGGCGATGTTAAGTCTGTACCGGTTGTGGTCAACGGCAGTCAGAGTGTTTATGAAGCGGTTGTAACAATTTTTTTAGAAGATGTAGGAAGTTTGTTTGTCATTAACGACAAAGGCTATTTAGAGGGAGTAGTTTCCAGAAAAGACTTATTGAAAAGCATGCTGGGGAATGCCAATTTAGATAAAATACCTATAAATATGGCGATGACCAGAATGCCTAATATTCATATAACTACTGAAAATGAAGGTGTTTGGGAGGCTGCACGCAAGATATCCGAGTTTGAAATAGATAGTTTGCCAGTGGTACGGGCCGTAGAAAATGAAAATGAGGCCAAGGAGTATCAGGTAGTTGGCCGGATATCAAAAACCACCATTACAAAATTATTCGTTGAATTGGGCTATAGATAGGGAAAGGAGCTATTATGACGGAAACCCTTGTAGTATATGTATTGTCAGACTCAATTGGAGAAACAGGGGAGCGGGTCCTGAGAGCAGCCGCCAGCCAGTTTGAAGATTATGATATAATTTTTCGAAGATTTCCTTATGTAACTGGAGAAGGAGTACTTAAGCAAATCCTGGATGAAGCTGCAATTGAGGCTGATATCGTGGCCTATACCTTAGTTGTTCCCGGGCTATCTTGCTGTTTAGAGGAATATTCTATTGGAAAAAGGTTTAAAACTATTGACATTTTAGGTCCGGTAGTAAATACTATAACCTCAATTTCCGGCTGGCAGCCACGTTGTGAACCAGGGTTATTACATGCCCTGGATGAAGATTATTTTAGAGAAGTAGAGGCAATTGAATTTGCTGTCAAATACGATGATGGTAAAGATCCTCGTGGTTTGCTGAGGGCTGATCTAATCCTGATTGGGGTGTCACGAACCTCTAAGACCCCCTTAAGCATGTATCTGGCCCATCGAGGGTATCGGGTTGCTAATGTCCCGCTGATGCCAGAGGTTATCCCACCGGAAGAATTATATGCTGTGGACAGTAGAAAGGTTGTTGGATTAATGATCAAAGCTGAGGTTTTAGCTGAGATACGATCCGAGCGCCTCAGGACGTTAGGCTTAGGCCGTAGTGCCAGCTATGCAGAGTGTAGCAGAATATGTAATGAGTTGACTTACGCTATGAGAATTATGGAAGATATTGGCTGTCCAATTATTGATGTAACCCATAAAGCCGTAGAAGAAACCGCCAGCCTGATTATTGAGTTACAGAAAACGAAAATGTAATTTGACTTGATAGCAGGGCTTATTCTCTGGTCCGCCAGATACAGTTAGCCAGGTAATTGCTTTGAATTTTTTAACAGCTAGCTTGCTCATGCTTATTTTGAGTGAGCTGCTTTTATTACTGGTTATTAATAAGGTAACAATTTGTTTTAGCATATCGTTTTATTATTGCAAATTGAAAGGTAACAATTTACTTTAGTAAATTGTTTTATTAAAGTTTTTCAAAGATATCTCAAAGCAAGAAGGATTCTCACTAAATATGTGGTATATAAACACATTAACAATAGGTGGGATTAAATTGACGTTTAGAGAAAAGTATGAATTAAATGAAATTAACAATCTGTCTCCCAAAGCATGTGCGGCAGTAAACAGCAGGGGCAGAATAAGGCCTGAAGATCAGTGCCAGATACGTACTTGCTTTCAACGTGATAGAGATCGCATACTGCATAGCAAATCATTTCGACGTTTAAAACATAAAACTCAGGTGTTTATATCCCCGACTGGAGATCATTATCGAACCAGGCTAACTCATACCCTGGAGGTCTCTCAGATTGCCAGAACCATGGGCCGGACTCTTGGCTTAAATGAAGATTTAATTGAAGCTATTGCTTTGGGCCATGACTTGGGACATACCCCTTTCGGCCACGCGGGGGAGGAGGTTCTCAATAAGCTGATGCCTGCCGGTTTTAAACATAATGAACAGAGTCTACGGGTTGTCGATGTGCTTTCCGGTGGAACAGGACTAAACTGCACCCTTGAGGTGAGAGACGGAATCCTCAATCACACCGGACCGATTACCCCTTTTACTCTTGAAGGGCAGATCGTTAAACTGGCTGATAGAATTGCATATATTAATCATGATATTGATGATGCGATAAGGGGAGGAATTCTCACCCCTCAGATGCTGCCGGCAGCAGAGATTGATATTTTGGGAAACACCCATAGTAAGCGGATCAACACCATGGTCACTGATGTTATCTGTTCAAGTTATAATGAGGACAGTATTATAATGAGTAACAGGGTTTCCCAGGCCATGAACAGTCTGAGAGATTTTATGTTTGAAAATGTTTATGTTGGCAGTAGAGCCAAGGTGGAAGAGCAAAAAGTGCAGGAAGTAATCTGTAAAGTTTACAACTACTATATGGATAAAACAGCCAGGCTACCTGATGAAGAGCAACAGCGTTTGGCGGATGATAGCAGTCACATCATCGTTGGTGACTATATCAGTGGTATGACCGACCGGTACATTTTAATGCTGTATAAAACGCTTTTTTTACCGGAGCCCTGGCCTTTGTTTGAGCTGTAGTAGCTATTGAGGTGGGAAGCGATGAGTTTTATTCCTAACGACAATGCAGCAAGGGTGCGTGAAGCTGCAAATATTATAGATATCATTGGGCGCTATGTATCTCTGGAAAAGTCTGGTAACAAATACAAAGCTCTGTGTCCTTTCCATCAGGAAAAAACGCCTTCTTTTCATGTTGACCCTGATACAGGATTATACTACTGTTTTGGCTGTCAACAGGGAGGAGATGTTTTTAGTTTTTTGATGAGCATTGAGGGATGGAGTTTTCCGGAAGCCTTAAAATACCTGGGTGACGAGTATGGTATATCAATAGCAAAGAGCAGTAGTCCCCAGGACAATTATAAAGACAAACTCTATAAACTCAATGAATATGTGATGAGAATTTTTCAGAAGCAGTTGTCAGACCGTAAAGGGACAGCCGCTCGCACTTACCTGGCGGAGCGGGGCTTTAGCAAAGACATAATTGAATTAGCAGGTTTGGGCTGGGCCGATGATGGCTGGGATAATTTGATTAATATCATGAGTGATAAACAGGTTCCGCTAAAGATGTTGGTAGATACCGGATTAGCAGGGGTTGCTAACAACAATAATTCGATGTCTGCCAAATACTATGACAAATTTCGCAGTCGCATTGTTTTTCCGATCAAAGATATTTTAGGAAGGATTATTGGGTTTGGTGGTCGTATTATAGGAGATGGGCAGCCAAAGTATTTAAATTCACCTGAAACGGTACTCTACCAGAAAAGCAGGTCACTTTACGGCATATATAATGCTCGTTCAAGTATAAAGGATACAAAAGTGGCGATAATTATGGAAGGATACCTAGATGTTTTAGCTGCCTGGCAAGCTGGGTTCAAAAACACAGTAGCCTCTTTAGGTACAGCGTTCACCATTGATCAGGCTAAGCTTTTAAAGCGCTATGCTGAAAAATGCATTATTTGTTATGATGGAGATCCCGCAGGTATCAAAGCAGCACAAAAAGGAATCAATGTTTTAAGACAAGTAGATCTTGAGGTTAAAATAGCTGTTCTTCCTTCTGGCCTGGACCCCGATGACTATCTGAAAGAATACGGATCAGAGGCCTTTGCCAACGAACTAAATCATAAATCACTGAATGCATTTGAGTATTTAGTACAGGTTGCTGAAAAAAAATACAATTTAAGTCGGCAAGAGGAGAAGCTGAGATTTGCTTCTGAACTGGTATCTTTGTTAGCAACAGTAGAAAATCATATCGAAAAAGCAGGATATATAGCTGGTTATGCAGAAAAATATAACTTGGATAAAAAAGCGCTTGAACTTGAGATTCTCCGCTTTATAAATAATTCATCCTCGACTAACAATAAAGTTGTCAGATACAGCACCAAAGATAAAGCAACCCAGGACAACGACAGTATTATCACTAAAGTCATTAAAAAAGAAAGGAAGTTACTGCGGTTGTTAATTGAATCTCGCCATGAAGTAGAATGTGATATATTCTCAAGCACTAATCATAAGCATATTTATAGTATGATTATAGCTTCTGAGTGGGATAATCCTCGTGATTTAGTTGCTTTATGTAAAACGGATGATGAAAAGCAAATTTTGGCTAATATTTTGATGGATGAAGTCAGCTCTGAAACTGAAATGCAACTAATACAGCAGCTCAAAAACTTTAGTCTCGACAGAAAAATTGCTGAATTGAGAAGAAATATTAAGGAAAAAGTCAGCTTAGGTGAGAATCCAAATAGTTTACTACTTGAATTCAGCAAACTGGAGAGAAGGCGAGCACATTTGCATCAAGAGGATGACTTAGTATGATTAGGAAGGGAGAGGCTATTGTGAGCGAAAAGAAAAAAAGCGACTTCAGCAAAGAAGCAATAAAAGAGCTTTTAGACAAGGGTCGAGAAAAAGGTAGCCTTACTTATGATGAAATAACAGAAGCCTTACAGGAGATTGATTTATCAGTCGATCAAATTGAGTCTCTGTATGATGATATATCAGAGCTTAATATTGAGCTTGTGGATGAGGATACTGTAGAACCGGCAGCAGATGTCAAAAAAATAATTTCAATCAAAGAAGACTATTTGGCTAATGTTAAGACAAATGATCCAGTTAGAATGTATTTAAAAGAAATAGGCAGGGTACCACTGCTGACAGCTAAAGAAGAAGTTACTTTGGCAAAGTTGATGGAGGAAGGTAATCACACTGCTAAGAGAAAGCTGGTAGAGGCTAATTTGCGCTTGGTTGTCAGTATTGCCAAGCGTTATGTAGGTCGAGGAATGCTGTTTTTGGATTTAATCCAGGAAGGCAACCTGGGGCTGATGAAAGCTGTTGAAAAATTTGATTACACTAAGGGCTATAAGTTCAGTACCTATGCGACCTGGTGGATCAGGCAGGCGATAACCCGGGCCATTGCCGACCAGGCCAGAACGATCAGGATTCCTGTTCACATGGTAGAGACCATTAATAAACTGATCAGAATTTCTCGTCAGTTGCTGCAAGAGCTGGGCCGCGACCCAACTCCAGAAGAGATTGGCAAGAAAATGGGAATACCTGAGGAAAAAGTGCACGAGATTCTAAAGATTGCTCAGGAGCCGGTTTCATTAGAAATTCCAATAGGCGAAGAAGAGGATTCCCATTTAGGAGATTTTATTCCGGATGATGATGCCATTGCGCCGGCTGACGCCGCTGCCTATGAGTTGTTAAAGGATCAGTTAAATGAGGTCTTAGATACCTTAACTGATCGAGAACAGAAGGTTTTAAAACTCAGATTCGGCTTGATGGACGGTAGAGCCAGAACTTTAGAAGAAGTTGGCAAGCAATTTGGAGTGACCCGGGAGCGAATCAGGCAAATCGAAGCCAAAGCTTTAAGAAAGCTGAGACATCCCAGCAGAAGCAAGCAGTTAAAAGACTTTCTGGAATAGGATGTTTAAAAAAAGACAATTTTATATTGACATGCTTTTCTGATTCAGATATTATCTTTGATAAGGAAATCTTTTAAAAATACCCGAGAGGTATATAAAGGTTTAGTTGCAGTGAATAATCCTTTTAAAGCAATCCAGTGAGGTTGACAAGGGATGAATTAATACATTGTATTTTTCTCCCCTGTCATTCATTGGCAGGGGCTTTATATTTTAGGAGGTAAAAAGTGAAGACAGCTCGCCTTGTTTTGGAAGACGGAAGCATTTTTAATGGAGAAAGCTTTGGCTTTACTGGAAAATCTGAAGGAGAAGTAGTTTTTAACACCAGCATGACCGGTTATCAGGAGATAATAACTGACCCTTCTTATCGGGGACAGATAGTAACTTTAACTTATCCTTTAATTGGCAATTATGGCCATATAACTCATGACATTGAATCTCAGCGGCCTCAAATCCGAGGTCTGATTGTTAAACAAATCTGTCATCAGCCCAGTAACTGGCGTTCGGAATGTAGTATTGCTGAATACCTGCAGGAAAATGAAATAGTTGCCATAGCCAAAATTGATACCAGGGCATTGACAAAAAAACTGCGAACTTACGGGACAATGCGCGGGTTTATAACCTCAGAGTCAGTCAGTGATGATGCTTTAAGGGCCAGGGCCAAGCGGGTCAAGTCGTTATCAGGCCAGGACCTGGTTGCTCAAGTCACCACAACAGCGCCTTATCGTCAAGGTCAGGGCAGGTATCGAGTAGTTTTGCTAGACTGTGGAGCTAAAAGGAATATTGCCCGGTCGTTAGTTAAGAGAGGGTGTCAGGTTATAGTTGTACCAGCTACTACAAACTATGATGAGATACTTAATTACCAGCCTGACGGGATTATGCTTTCCAACGGCCCGGGAGATCCGGAGGACATCCCCTATGTGGTTGAAACTGTCAAGAAGCTGTTAGGCCAGAAGCCTGTTTTTGGAATCTGCCTGGGGCATCAAATCTTAGCTTTGGCCTGTGGTGCCAGAACTTATAAACTGAAATTTGGCCATCGGGGAAGTAATCATCCGGTTAAAGATTTGATAAAAGACAGGGTCTATATTACTTCACAAAATCATGGCTATGCTGTTTTAGCGGAATCGCTGGAAAACACTCGGCTAAAAGTTACGCATTTAAATTTGACAGACAACACTGTTGAAGGTATGGAGCATCGGGATTTGCCTGCTTTTTCAGTACAGTATCATCCAGAGGCTGCTCCTGGTCCTGAAGATTCAGATTATCTGTTTGATAAGTTCATTAAGCTGTTTAATGTCCAGGAGGAAGAATAATGCCTAAAAGAAATGATATTAGTAAAGTGATGGTCATTGGGTCAGGCCCGATTATTATTGGACAAGCTGCAGAATTTGATTATGCCGGTAGCCAGGCCTGCCGGGCTTTAAAAGAAGAGGGCGTAGAAGTGGTTCTGGTCAACAGTAATCCAGCTACGATAATGACGGATGGAAATATGGCAGACAGAGTATATATTGAACCGATAACAGTGGAGGTAATTACCAAGATTCTCAAAGCGGAAAAGCCAGATGGCCTGTTGCCAACCCTGGGTGGACAGATCGGCCTGAATATGGCGCTGGAGTTGGCGGAAAGCAGTATTTTAGCTGAGCTGGGGATTGAGCTGCTTGGCACTCAGTTGTCAACAATAGACAAAGCTGAAAACAGAGATTCATTTAAACAGTTGATGAAGGAAATAAATGAACCTGTACTGCAGAGTAGAACGGCACAGACTCTGGAGCAGGCCGTGGAGATTGCCCGGGAAATTGGCTATCCGGTAATAGTACGCCCGGCATTTACCATGGGCGGAACCGGGGGCGGTGTTGCGGATAATGAAGAAGAGCTGGAGCAGATTACCCTAAGGGGGTTTAAACACAGCCGTATCGGTCAGGTCTTAGTCGAACGCAGTGTTAAAGGATGGAAAGAGATCGAGTATGAGGTTATGCGTGACAGTAAAAATAATTGTATTACGGTCTGCAACATGGAAAATATCGATCCGGTTGGCATCCATACCGGGGACAGTATTGTCGTTGCTCCCAGTCAGACGCTCTCAGACAAGGAATACCAAATGCTACGTAACTCATCTCTAAAAATTATCAGAGCCCTGGGGGTGGAAGGCGGCTGTAATGTTCAGTTTGCTTTAGATCCGCACAGTATGCAATATTACTTGATCGAAGTTAATCCTCGGGTGAGCAGATCCAGCGCCCTGGCCTCCAAGGCAACAGGATATCCTATTGCCAAGGTGGCTACTAAAATAGCCTTGGGATATACCCTGGATGAGATTGATAATACTATTACCAATAAGACCAAAGCCTGCTACGAGCCAGCTTTGGATTATGTGGTGGTCAAAATACCAAGATGGCCGTTTGATAAATTCTATTATGCGGACAGATCTTTAGGAACCCAAATGAAAGCTACCGGTGAAGTAATGGCCATTGACCGAACGTTGGAAGCAGCCCTGTTAAAAGCCATCCGTTCGTTAGAGATTGGTGTTTATGGCTTCAATTTCCCAGGCATTAATGAACTCAATGATACTGAGCTGCAAGTGCTGCTGGTTAATCCCGATGACCGAAGAATTTTTGCTTTAGCAGAAAGTTTACGCCGAAATTATTCGGTTGAAAGACTACATCGCTTAACCGGAGTTGACCCGTTTTTTCTAAGATGTTTTGAAACAATAATCAGGGCTGAGCAGCAGCTGCTAAGATATGGTCTGACCGCAGGTTTGATGCATGAATTGAAGGGTTTAGGTTTTGCAGACAAGGAAATTGCTGAACTATCTGGTATATCGATTAAAGAAGTGAGAGACAGGAGAAAAGAGCTCAATTTAAAACCAGTCTACAAAATGGTCGACACCTGTGCTGGAGAATTTGAGGCAGCTACACCCTATTTTTACTCCTCTTACGAAAAGTATAGCGAGGCTGCCCCTACAGCGAACAGCAAGGTGTTGGTGCTTGGTTCTGGACCAATCAGAATTGGTCAGGGGATTGAGTTCGATTACTGCAGTGTGCACTCTGTCTGGGCCTTGAAAGAGGCCGGATATGAGGCCTTAATTGTTAACAATAATCCTGAAACAGTGAGTACAGATTTTGATACCTCTGATCGATTATATTTTGAACCACTGACTACTGAAGATGTCTTAAATATTATTGATACGGAAAAGCCAATGGGAGTTGTTGTTCAATTTGGCGGACAGACAGCGATTAACCTGGCCAACCCGCTGGCTGAAGCTGGTGTAAAAATACTGGGTACCTCCGTGGACAGCATAGATATGGCTGAGGATCGAGACAGGTTTATTAATATACTGGACAGTTTGAAGATACCTTTTCCCAGAGGTGGTACAGCTCGGACAGTGGCCAAATCAGTACAAATTGCGGAAAGAATCGGTTATCCAGTTTTAGTTCGGCCCTCTTATGTTTTAGGAGGCCGGGCCATGGAAGTGGTTTATAATAAGCCTGAACTTGAATCATATATGCAGACTGCCCTTGATACAGTGCCCAATCAAACCATTCTAATAGACAGATACATTGTAGGAAAAGAGGTTGAAGTCGACGCCATTTCCGATGGAGAAACAGTAATTATTCCGGGTATCATGGAGCATATTGAGCGTGCCGGGGTCCACTCCGGTGACAGTATTGCGGTTTATCCGACTCGAAGCATCAGCCCTGAGGCAATCAACAAGATTGAGAAATACACCCTGCAACTGGCCAGAAAGCTAAAAATAAAGGGTTTGGTAAATATTCAGTTTATTGTTGATGATGCAGATGTTTATGTCATTGAGGTCAATCCCAGATCAAGCCGAACAATTCCGTACTTGAGTAAAATAACTGGAGTGCCCATGGTCAGACTGGCTACTAAAGCAATTTTGGGTCAGGAATTAGCCAGCCTGGGGTATCAGAGTGGTGTGATACGTAAGCAGGATTTCTTTGCCGTAAAAGTACCTGTTTTCTCATTTTCCAAATTGACAGAGGTTGACACCTATTTAGGTCCGGAAATGAAATCAACTGGTGAGGTGTTAGGTATAGATACTGATTATTACCAGGCCCTGTACAAAGGTTTTATTGGAGCGGGCATTGATTTACCTCAAAAGGGGACTATTTTAGCTACTATAGCTGACAAGGATAAAGCGGAAGTAGTTCCCTATATTAAAGAATTCTCAGAGCTGGGATTTGAGATATTGGCAACCGGAGGCACGGCAAAAGCTTTGCAGAACTTAGGGGTAACAGTTGCCAGCGTCAACAAAATCTCTGAAGGCTGGCCTCATGTCGTCGATTATATCAAAAATAATAGAATTCAGTTGGTAATTAATACCTTAACCAAAGGCAAGGTTTCCAGCAGCGACGGTTTTCAGATTAGGAGAGCAGCCTCTGAAATGGGTATACCATGCCTGACATCACCAGATACGGCTATAGCAATTTTGCAGGTTTTACGCAGAGTGGGCCGTGGTGAAAATGTTCGGGTTAAAGCACTGCAGGATTATGTACCAGAAAACAGGACTTAAGTTCCGGGGCTAGCTTCAGTATACTGAGCTAGCCCTTTATCGTATATTTGGATGTATAATAAAGTAACGACTTATTGAAAAGGGTGAAACCAGTGAAAAATAAACTTTCTCCTCGTTTGGCAGCAGTTGCAAGCCTGATTCCCCGCTGTGATTCTTTTGCAGATATTGGTACTGATCATGCCTATTTGCCAATATACTGTGTCAGCAATAATATTTCCCGGCAGGCAATAGCAGGTGATATTGCTCAAGGGCCCTGTCAGCAGGGTCAACGGCAAATCGAAAAGTACCAGCTGCAAGAGAAAATTAAAATAAGATGTGGTAGAGGAATAACGATTTTAAAGCCGAATGAAGTAAATGGCATCAGCATTGCCGGCTTAGGGGGTAGCACTATTATCGACATTCTGTCAGGTTCGCCACAGGTTTGGAACAGCTTGGAGTTCTTGGTTTTGCAGCCGCAAAGCGGTAGTCCGGCAGTACGCCATTTTCTGAAAGACAATGGCTGGAAAATAGTCAAAGAGAGTCTGGTCGAGGACAATAAGATTATCTATCAAGTTATGTTAGCTGAAAAAGGATTGATGAAGATAGCAGATGAGTTTGAAGCAACCTATGGAAAATTGAATATTGAGGCAAAATCCAAGGAATATTACAGACTGCTGGAGCAGGATTTAAAACATGCCAGAAGGCTGTACAGTGAACTGGAAAAGGCCGCTGGCTCAAAAATCAGGGAGAAGAAATTCCAGCTCCAGAAGTGGATTGAAAAACTGGATGAAGAGCTGAAGAAAATGGCCTGAGCCAGTTTCGTTCAGGATTGATTAGACAACATTCAACTGTATTCACAAGAATACTTGACATTTCGTCAAGCTTTTACAAATTACGCATCGAATTTACGTTATTTTAATGGTACTAATAATTATATGAGCTTGGGGGGTATGGTTAATGTATCAGCAGATTTTATTGTTATATGATATTCAAACAATAGATTTAGAGATTGAAAAGATACAGGAGAAATATAATCGACTAAAAAATGCTCCAAATTTGAAAAAAACCGTAGATCTGAAAAACGCTTTGACTAAAAGCTGGGAAAACACCCACCTGGAAATAAAAGAGAAAAAAAAAGAACTGCGACAGGCTGAAATGGACTTAATTGAGATGGCTCAGCATTTAGAGTTAATAGAGAATAAAATATATGATAGTAAAACATCAAGTAAAGAGCTGCAGTTTCTGCTAAAAGAAAAAGAGGCCGAGCAAAATCGAAGCAATGAGCTGGAAATTGGCATTATCAAACTTTTAGAGCTGATTGATACCAAGGAAGATCTGCAAAGCAAGCAAAAAAACACTCTGCGGGATATCAACAAAAAGATAGCTGTTCTTAACAGTGAAATCTCCAGTAAAGTTGAAGTGGTGGAAGAAAAACTTGCCAACCTAAACAACAGAAGAATCCTGTTAATTAAAAAGCTTGATCACAAAGTACAGAAAGAGTATGTTAATAAGAGAGTAAGATTAAAGCATAAAATGGTCTCTACAGTTAATGATGACAGGATTTGCAGTGGGTGTAATGTGCGAATATCAAGCCAGGCTTTTAAAAAAGTACATGAGAAAAAAGTCGCAAGATGCGAGGAATGTGGAAGATATTTAATTATTAAAACTGATTAGCAGTATGTAAACGGTTCCCGTAATTACTACGGGACCCTGACCCAACCTTACTCTGTTCCACTCTTCATACAATACATATCGTAAACTCTTTTCATTGAATTATAGTCGCGGTGACGGCAACGGGACATCAGTTTGCACCATTCTTCTACTTCCATATTTGGAGCATAGCCAGCCATTTCGTTAAAATACTTGTATTCCATATGAGCATTATGCATCATTTTATGCAGCATTCTACACCATTCAGAAGCCTTCAAATGAATTCACCTCCTTTATACTGTAGTTACTCTAACGATAACGTCTACGACGCGGCCTGCGCCGTCGATATCTTCTGCGATAATATGGGGGATACCGATATCTGTAACTGTAGTAAGGACGTCGATAAGAACGGTAGAGAAACAGCAAAGGCAGCCAAAACAGGAATGACTTCTTCACATCATTGTTCTGGTAAATCAACTTTTGCATATTCTGATACTTTGCCGGGAACTTCCCTCCAGAATACTCTCCAGTTTTGCGATCAAATTTGTCAATGTTACGACCTACCCAATCCAGAAAGTCTGGTGGAAAATGTGACTGTCCGTTGATAAGATCACCTCCTTAAACTTAAACAAGTTACAATTTAGTATATTGCCATTGGGTACAAACTGTGCAGAAAATAATTTGATATTTGTCTTGACTTTTATTGGCCTGTATGTTAGTGTGTCTATTGCTTGTAATGTAGGCTGAGTAATCGCAGGTACAGTGCTGCAAAGCCGTACTCTGAGGAAAGTCCGGGCTCCACAGGGCAGGATGCTTGATAACGTCAAGTGGGGGTAACCCTAAGGATAGTGCCACAGAAATAAACCGCCATTATAATCAATGGCAAGGGTGGAACGGTGAGGTAAGAGCTCACCAGCGGCTGAGTGATCAGTCGGCTAGGTAAACCCCATCTGGAGCAAGACCTAATAGGAAGAAGCTAAGGATAGCCCGTCCAGTTCTTCGGGTTGGTCGCATGAAAGGGCAGGCAACTGTCTTTCAAGATAGATGATTACTCACGACAGAACCCGGCTTACAGGCCTACATTAAAGTTTACCTCAACAGACTTCTCCTTAATTAATTTTAAACTATTGCCTTTACAACCGCCTGTTTAGGGCGGTTGTCTTTTTTTACAGAACCTCGCCTAGAATCGCTTCAGGGTTTGTCCAGCGGCAAAAAAAGATTTTCAGGCTGACTTTTAGAAATTTGGGAATGCTTATAGTATAGATTTTTTTGAGGTGTGTCAATTGAATAATATACTGCATCTTTTTAGAAATCCAAAACGGATTCTAAAAGTGCTTTTTACAATATTAATAATAGTTTTTTTTATCAGCATTCGTGAGATATGCTTTTATGCTTTGAAAGGGATAATTTGGGCTTTTCTACTGGCTTATTTGCTAACACCGATAGTTTATGAGTTTGAACGCCGGGAATGGCCCAGGTTCCTGGCAGTATTAATTATCTGGATACTAATTATCCTGCTTTTAATCGTATCAATAGCCATTCTGGTACCGGTAATCTTTGAGCAGCTAAGTGTAGTCAGTGAACTATGGCAGGAGTTTAGTGAAGCTTCTCCAATCAGCCAGCGCTTAATTGAGCTGATACCTGAAAGCTTTCAAGTGCTGCTTGTAGATGAGCTGAAGGAACTGCCTTCATTAGTAATTGAAAGAATAAGCAAATCTTTCTCTGCCAGAGTTTTGGACGAGGTGACCCTCCTGGTCGTGATACCGGTCTTGAGTTTTTATATGATGCTGGAACGTGAGAAGTGGAATCTGGCTTTGCTGCATATCTTTCCTAAAAACTGGCGGTCAGAAGCTGCTTTATTAGGCCGGCGTCTTAACATTGTTATTGGCAAATGGGTACGAGGGCAGATCCTGATCAGTATTTTGGTGTTTGGGGTGACAGTTCTGGGTATTTACTTTATAGGTACTGATTATGCTCTTTTATTGGGTATCATTAATGGGGTGACCAATTTTATACCCTATTTTGGGCCGATTTTCGGCACTGCTTTTGGTTTATTTATCACATTTTTAACAAATGTAAATCTATTGTGGCCGATTGCTTTTTTGTATGCTGCTATCCAAATAGTAAAAAGCATGCTATTGACGCCGATAATAATTGGTAGGCAGGTCAATCAAAAGCCGGCCACGGTTTTAATTGCCCTGTTGATTGGGGGACAGTTTTATGGAATTGCCGGGCTACTACTGGCCGTACCAGTATTATCTATGTTAAAAATACTTATTAGCTTTTTTGCTGGAGTTAGTTTAAAAATCAGGCAGAATGCCTATAAACACAGGTGAGAGACCAGTTGATAATCAATCTGCAACAGCAATTACAGCAAATTTAGCTTGAGAATATCATAGATTATTAGTATGATAATATTTGATAAATATAATAGTATAGTTATTGTATTTATTATTTGGGCGAATTGCATCAAGGTAATTGATCAGATGGTGAATTATTTGATTGCCAGTTATTATTTTTGGCAATTAAGTGTGAACATCGGTCTGGCAATATTCAGGATTTGCAGTCGCTCAGGAAATAGAAAGTGGATTTATGGAGGGAGAAATAGTTGGAAGACCCTGGGAGTAGTATAATATCATTTTTGATATTAGCAGTTTTATTAGCACTGTCAGCACTTTTTTCCGGATCGGAAACGGCCTTTTTTGGCTTAAGCCCTTATCGATTACGGGAGTTAAAAGATGGTGGGCATAAAAGAGCCCAGCAAGTGAGCACTTTGCTGGGTAAACCCAATAGCCTGTTGACAACCCTGTTAGTAGGTAATACTGCCGTTAACATTGCTTTTACCAGCATATTAACTGTAGTGGTGCTGGAATTTAGCTCAAGCTTTATATCTGATGAAATAGGTAACGTGATAGCAACTGTTCTAGTTACTGTTTTATTGTTGATATTTGGAGAGGTAACCCCCAAAGCGTTGGCCGCCCATAAAACGGAGTGGTTTGCATTCGGGGTAGTCGGACTGATTCAGTGGATAGGCTTGTTGCTGAAACCTGTAACCATACTGATAGATTTAGGGCATAGACTTCTTTTAAAGCTGTCCGGAAAAAGTGAGAGTGGTTTTAGAGACGCAGTTGTGACAGAAGAAATAATAAAGACTGCTGTTACTATCGGTGAGGAATCCGGTACTGTTGAAGAAGATGAAAAGAATATGATTTATAATATCTTTAAGAGTACTGATATTCAGGTATCCAATATTATGATACCGCGGAGCGAGATGGTATGTATTAGTGAAGACAGCTCTTTACGTGAAGCGGCTAAGTTACTGGCTTCAGAGGGCTTTTCCCGTTTACCGGTCATTTCAACTAGATCCGGTTTTGAATGTGTCTGTGGTGTTTTATATGCCAAAGACTTATTATTGCCTTTAAAGCAAAAAAAGCACAGTTTAACGGTAGCACATATGATGAGAGCAGTACATTTCAGCCGCCCCAAACGCCGGGTCAGTGCTTTATTGGCTGAAATGCGTCAGATGGGACGTCACTTATCTATAGTAAGAGATGTAGATGGCACAATCTTAGGCTTAGTTACTTTGGAAGACCTGTTAGAGGTTATCGTCGGTGATATTATGGATGAACACGATTATGAAGACCTTTTAGCAGTGCAGTCAGAAGGGGGGCAGGAATAATGGCTCCTTCTGTAGTTGTAAAGATTGCAATCCTCATCCTGGCCTTTGTAGCCCGAGCTTTTTTTGCCGGATCAGAAATTGCCTTTCTTTCTGTCGACAGGCTGGCTATCAGAAACCGGGCCAGAAGTGGGCATCGAGATGCAGAACGGCTTGATTCGCTGATCAGTGATATGCAACGTCTGATAAGTATTGTTTTGGTAGGTACCAATTTAACTGGCTCTCTGGCAACAGTTCTGGCCACGAGCATCACTATTGAATTAAGCTTGTTTGGCGAAAACGGTGTGGCTGTAACGACTTTAATAATGATATTCTTGGTTCTGGTTTTTGGAGAAATTCTTCCCAAAAACTATTGTGGCAGAAATGCAACAACCTTGTCACTGAGAATAACAAAATATATAGAATGGTGTGGAAAACTGTTTTCACCCTTTGTGTTTGCCTTCAGTAAGGTTAATGCCTTATTGCTGGGCGGAGAGTTGAGTGAAGAAGACAAAGGTTTGAATCTGACTGAAGAATCGATTAAAACTATGGTTACTATTGGGGAAGAAGTAGGAGATGTTGAGGAAGCAGAGAGAGATATGATCTACGGCGTATTTGAAAGTAGTGACATGCTTCTTAAAGAAATAATGGTTCCGCGCGTTGATATGGAAGCTGCTGATATCGACGATGGCCTGGAGAATATTATAGATATCATTATGGATACAGGATTTTCCAGAATACCGGTTTATGAGGAAACCATTGATAATATCATCGGTATTGTCAATGCCAAAGACGTGTTAGAGGTAATGCTGGAGCCCAATGAAATCAGTGCTGTGGATCTGAGAGAGCTGCTGCGAGAGCCATATTTTGCTCCGGAAACGCGTTTAGCAGGCGAGCTGCTGCATGAACTTAAGGAACATGGTATTCATGTGGCTATTGTCTTAGATGAATACGGAGGAACAGGCGGTATGGTGACCATTGAAGATATTATTGAGGAAATTGTCGGGGAGATTCAGGATGAGTACGATGATGAGATTCCGGAAATTGAGAAAAAAAGCAATGGCGACGTTGTGGTAGACCCCCGGCTCAATTTAGATAAGGTTGGCGAAATCCTTGATGTAACATTTGAAAGTGAAGAAGTGGACACCTTGTCTGGATTAATATATGAAAGAGTTGGCAAGGTCCCTACAGAACAAGAGGTGGTCGACTTTGAGGAGGTTGGGGTCAAGGTATATATTCTGGAGGTAGACGGCAATAAAATTGAACGGGTAAGAATAGTTAAGAACAAAGAATAAACAGGCTTTAGCCGAGGATCAAAAAGATTCTCGGCTTTTTAAAACCCTTAACATAATTGGTTAACAGTTTAGTTCAGCAGGGTGACAACAATTTAATAATTATTGTCAGAAAGTATTGTCAAAAATACGTACATAAAGTATAATTATTATTGTATTATTCGTATTTCAGTTAACAATAATGTGTTTGAGTATGATAATAATTCGTCTTAGGGGGATGGGAAATGATTAGTAGCGTTAATGTAGAAAAGATTTTTGGGGTAAATGTTTTTAGCGATTCGGTGATGAAAGCACGACTACCTAAAAATATTTATCGCTCTTTGAGGCAAACAATAGATAATGGCCTGCCGCTGGATGCCCACGTAGCTGATGTCATTGCTACAGTGATGAAAGACTGGGCTTTGGAGCGGGGGGCAACCCATTATTGCCACTGGTTTCAGCCGATGACCGGATTGACTGCGCAAAAGCATGAGGCTTTTTTATCTCCGACAACAGATGGTATTTTGGCTCATTTTTCTGGTAAAGAATTAATCAAGGGAGAACCAGATGCCTCTTCTTTTCCCAGTGGGGGCATTCGATCTACTTTCGAAGCCAGAGGTTATACAGCGTGGGATTGTACATCACCAGCCTTTGTCAAAGAGGGGATACTGTGTATTCCGACCGCTTTCTGCTCCTATTATGGCCATGCCCTGGACAAGAAAACACCATTGCTGAGATCAATGGAGTCGCTGTCACGTGAGGCGGTCAGGCTGCTGCAGGCCCTGGGAGAAACCGATGCCCGGAAAGTAATCCCCACTGTCGGTGTTGAGCAGGAATACTTCCTCATTGATAAAAAACATTACGAAAAAAGGCCAGACTTAATATACACCGGGCGAACTCTGTTCGGAGCAATGCCCCCTAAAGGACAGGAGTTGGATGATCACTATTTTGCCACTATCAAAGAACGTGTGCATAAGTTTATGTGCGAAATAAACATTGAGTTGTGGAAACTTGGGGTAGCAGTGAAGACTGAGCATAATGAAGTAGCTCTCGGACAGTTTGAGCTGGCACCTCTATTCAGCACTGCCAATGTGTCCACAGATCAAAATCAACTGGTCATGGACACCTTAAATCGAGTGGCCAACAACCACGATCTGGTCTGCTTACTGCATGAAAAACCCTTTGCCAATATAAATGGATCAGGCAAACATGTTAACTGGTCTTTAAGCTGTAATGGGGAGAACCTGCTGGAGCCCAGTGACAGCCCTCATGAGAACATCAGGTTTCTGCTTTTTTTAAGCTCAATTATTAAAGCCGTAGATATGTACCCAGAGCTATTGAGATTTGCGGCATCGACCTCCGGCAATGATCATCGCCTGGGAGCTGCTGAAGCCCCTCCGGCCATAATCTCGATCTTTTTAGGTGAGCATCTGACCGAGATACTGGCTAAAATTGCTGAAGGGAAAAACTATGTCGGTGCCAAAAATGGCTCGTTAGAGTTAGGGGTCGCAGCGATTCCGGCGTTTCCTCACGATATGACCGATAGAAATAGAACATCTCCATTTGCTTTCACAGCCAACAAGTTTGAGTTCCGTATGGTAGCATCATCAATGTCGATAGCTGGCCCGTGTACTGTAATTCAGACCATTGTGGCAGATGTACTAAAGGGCTTTACTGAACGGTTGGAAAAATCTGATAAAATAGAGAATGAAGCCATCAATATTGTCGCCGATGTCTACCGCAATCATGGTCGAGTGATCTTTAATGGCGATGGATACTCCCAGGAGTGGGTCGAAGAGGCGGCAAGAAGAGGTTTACCCCGTATCGATTCTTTTATTGAGTCAGTTCCGTGCCTGGTGGATGAAAAGTGCTTACAGATATTTGAAAGGACAAAAGTACTGACTCATGATGAACTGGAAGCACGGTATGAAATTCATGTGGAAACCTATCTGAAAATAATTAGAATTGAAGCCCTGGCCATGTGCGATTTAGCTTACCGCTACATCATGCCTGCTGTCAACAAATACCTAAGAGAACTGGCGGCAACGCTCAATAGTTTGGAGCAACTGAGTACAGGTTGCTATTCCAGAATTCAGCAGGAAAAGATTGCAGCCATCTGTCAACAGTACGAGGAGCTGAACAGGAAATGCAGCAGCATTGAAAAGCTCCTGGAGAAATCCGCAGCCATGTCGGCTGATTATGAACAGGGTATTTTCCTGCGCTATTCAGTAGTGCCGGAGATGGAACTGCTGCGTAAGGCAGTTGACAAACTGGAAAAGATGATCAGCAAAGAATTATGGCCCTGGCCGGGTTATGATGATATACTGTTCGCACTCGTAAAATAAATCTTTCAGACGCTTACCTGGGGGGCTGTCGCATTAGCAAAAAACATGCTAGTGCCCAGTCCTTTTTTATTTTAAGAAAAATCTTATGCATAAAACCGTCCGAGACTGCTGAATAAGTCTGCTCTATGAAGATCATGTTATTTTTTTAGAATGTGATTTGTGCCAAATCGCTTTGTCACTCAAGCAATCGTTCAACTATTGTTCAGCTATAGCAAAAACCAACTGCCCTACCATTACATACAATCACCAACCCATTTTAAACAATTGATTAGGCAATGTTCAGCTATTGTGAGGTTGATTGACAAGAGTTAAAGAGACTCAGTCTTGACCAGTCGGAGTGCTGTGTCAAACTATTGTATATTTCAGGCCCGGCTTCGTAATTTATATGGCTTCTTTAAATGGTTAAACAAGTGGGATAATATTGAGCTTGATAATCCCTGCTGATTAAAGTAAAGTTAGGATAGGTTAAAAAGATGTTAAACAGTGTGAAGGGGTGGCTTGATGTTAACCAGAGAGTTTATAGCAGATCGTGAAAAGATGAAAGACTATTCTGTAGCTGTTATCGGGCTGGGGATCAGCAATATACCTGTAATTCGCTTTTTAAGCCGTTACGGGGCTAATATTACTGCCTGTGACCGAAAAGAAATTACCCAGCTGGGCGAAAGCAAGGTGGCTGAATTAAAAAGTCTGGGTGTAGAACTGAGCTGTGGCAGCGATTACCTGGATGTTTTATATAACAGGAAATTTGATTTAATTGTCAGGTCTCCTGGTTTAAGACCAGATTTACCGCAGCTGATTCACTCTGTAAATAATGGTGCCATGTTGACCAGCGAAATAGAGCTGTTGTTCGGGTTGTGCCAAGCCCCGATTGTAGGGGTTACGGGTAGTGACGGGAAAACAACAACAACATCTTTAATCGCCAGCATGCTCAACTCCAGTGGCTATCAAGTGCATCTGGGGGGTAATATTGGCACCCCATTAATTGAAGAAGTGCTGTCCTACCAGGACGATGAGATAGTTGTTTTAGAACTGAGCAGCTTTCAACTGATGACGATGAAAAAAAGTCCGGCGTACAGCCTGATAACTAATATCAGCCCCAATCATTTGGATTACCATAAATCCTATCAGGAGTACGTTGACGCTAAATGCAATATCTATAAATGGCAGGAAGACAACGGTGTACTGGTGTTGAATGAGGATAATGAGGAGACTGCAGCACTGAGTAAAACCAGAGATAATATTATTACCTATAGCAGACTAAACAAAGTAGCCAACGGAGCCTGTTTAGTTAATGGGGCACTGGTCTTGATTAATGGCGCTAAAATTGATAAGATATGTGACCCGCAGGAGTTAAAGCTTATTGGTTCTCACAATATTGAGAATGTGCTGGCTGCTGCTGCTGTAGCACGGGCAGCCGGGGCAAAAATCGAATCAATCAGGGAGGTAGCTACCACGTTTACCGGAGTAGAACATCGGTTGGAGTTTGTCAGGAATCATGGCGGAATTTTGTATTATAATGACTCAAGTTGCAGTTCTCCGACCCGTACTATTGCAGCCCTGAACTCCTTTAACACAGGCATTGTGCTGATAGCCGGTGGCTCAGATAAGTATGTTCCCTTTGATGAATTAGGTATCAAGATTGCTGAAAAGGCTAAAGCTCTGGTGTTGCTGGGGCAAACTTCTGATAAAATATATCAATCTACCAAGGCCGCTTTGGATGCTGCCAGCAAAGACATGACTATAGTAAAAACAGGCAGCCTCCAGGAGGCAGTTGTTAAAGCAAGCGCGTTGGCAGATGTCGGTGATGTGGTATTATTGTCTCCGGCATGTGCTTCTTTTGATATGTTTAATAACTTTGCTGAAAGAGGATTGATGTTCAAAAACTATGTATTTTCACTGTAAATATAACAAAAGAAGCGTTATAAGATAAAACAGGAAAATATAAAAACACTGTTGACAATTTCACAATATTTAGCTATAATTAATTTCGCCGCTGTGGCGAGGGCGAATAGCTCAGTTGGGAGAGCACCTGCCTTACAAGCAGGGGGTCACAGGTTCGAGCCCTGTTTCGCCCACCAGAATGGGGAGCCGTGGTCTAGTC
>JANQLZ010000117.1 GCA_028280325.1 Bacillota bacterium | reverse complement strand
CAAATTATTTGGGCGTTAAGAATTCTTAAAATAAGTGAATCCTTAGTACCGTACGAAATACATCTTAGGACGTTGTGTTTTTACTACCGGCTATTGGCTATACGTTATGAAAGAAATAGGTATTTACTGCCTTATCTTAATGACATTGGTATGGCAATTGATTCCATCTAACCAGTTTTATTTGAAGAATACAAAACCCCAGAACTGCCGAGCAGCTCTGAGGCTATTTTTTGATATTAACATAGTAACACGTTATTTGGCCTTAAACAAGGAAGTAAACAGGAACAGTTGCAGTGTTCAGCGTTGAACTGTTTTGTGACAGGTTCACTTCCAGATTTGATTAAGCTCGTAAATTAACACGATAACATACTACCACCTTTACTTTGCAAAAACAATGAACAAAACGGGAACTAGTCATCAACAGGCAGGCCAAAGATGGCTCGGGCTGTTTTGTCTAAGCCCCTTTCTGCCAGTTTTTTAGCCCATCGCTCGCTAAAATATAAGCGGTCAGCTACCTTTAACCACGATAAACCCACAACATATCTGTTATACACTGCCTGATACTCTGTTTCAGCCAACTGACTGAGGGCTTCATTAACTATTTTAACCCTAATCTTGGTTATTTTCAGCCGCTCTGCTATTTCAGCTCTTTCAATCGCTACCTTGGCCGAGATATCTGGATTATCAGTGCTGGTACTGGCTACTGCCTGGTATTGGACAGCTCTCAGGCCATCGGTATTATCGTACAGCTCTTGCAGTGAATAAATAGCCTGCTGCAGCTGTAACAGTTCACGCAACCACTGCTTAGTAATTTGTACTGCTTTACCCAGCCGTTCATTGGGCGATAAAATACCATTCATATTAATCTCCTGGCAATCTAGTTTATTTTGAAAATTCTCTCTGTTTTGCTCAGCAAATACTTTTCATAAATATCGGGCATCTCCTGTTTTAGTCGTTGGGTTTGCAGGGTTTGCTTATGAACATTTCTCCAGTCTACCCGGCGGTTCCCGATATAAGCACTACTGGCTTGTCCCATTCGCATTTTTAGCTTTTGGGTAATTACCGCAATTTTTTTGGACAGTTTTTTATGCTGCTTAACCAGTTTGTCATACCCTGTTAAAAGCCCAGCATATTCGGGTAGGTCAATTTTTTCGTAGTTGTTAGCCAGAGGAAACAGCCGGTTAATAGCCTGTTCTGTAGCCTGGCTGCCATTGGGAACTGGTAGCTGCTGTTGCTGCACCAGCTGCCAAAAGTGGCTGCCCTTATCTATTAAGGCTGTTATAAGGCGTTCAGACCTGGACAAGCTATGTACTATTAATTCAGTGTTTCCGGTTAAAGCGGCTATATAGCAGTGAGAGGCCCCGGTTACCACCAGTTTGTGCTGCATTTGCAGAATTATCCATAACGGTAGCTCCTTGCGCCAATCTCTGGCCTGGTTGCTGGTCAGGGATTTGCACTCTAAAAATGAGTTCTCACCGATGACAGACCTGTCTATGGCAGCAACCATCCATGGATAGTGAGGGTGTTGAAGAAGGGCATTACTTCTCCTAACTCTTTTACCACTTTTTAAAGTAAACAGGGTTGCAATATAATTCTTTAACTCCTTGTCAATTTTTGCAGGTTCCAGCAGGTTGAGAGTCTGCTTTAAAACCCCTTTTTTCTCCCCCCAAACGTCGACTGTACTTCTCCAAGGGTGCAGGCCACAGATAGCTACCGTGTCGTGGCTGGTCAAACCCAGAGAAACTGCATCTGACAGCTGATGCTTTAAACTAATTTTTCTTGCTGCATGATTATGTTTCATTTTTACCTCCTGTTAAGTATGTCTGCTTGTTTTCAGTGCTTTTATAGCACATGAGCAGACAAAAAATTTTCTTTCAAGTAGTATGTAAATTTACAAGTGCAAAGTTTATAATTAGCACAATTTTCACTTCAAAGTGCTTTTATAGCACTATTATAATGCTAGAGTTAGGGCTTGTCAAGCACAATGTGTTGTTATAAAACTTTTTTATTGCTTATTTTTATTTCATAAGTTATACTATCAAGTAAGGAGTGTTGTAAAATGAGCACATTATCTGAGAGGCTAAAATTGGCGCGTCATGATGCTGATTTAACACAAAATCAGGTCGCTCTCCGTACCGGCATTAACAGAGCCACTCTGGCCAATTGGGAAGTGGGTCGAACTGAACCCGATGCTGATACAGTGGTTAAGCTGGCTGAGCTGTATCAGGTTTCGTTAGACTATTTATTTGGCAGGTCTGATCAAAAAACACAAATCGAGCACGATAATGAAATAAACAGGCGCCGTATATCACAGGTGCTTCAAGGTGAAGACGCTGAGCTGTTAGATTTCTGGCAAGTACTGAAAGAGCGCGAGGATCTGTTCCTGCTGTTCAAGCAGGTCCGGGAATTAGACAGTGCTGATATTAAGCGGGTCATCAGAATTATTAAAGCTATCGAAGATGAAGAGGAAGCTGGAAACCGACATGACTAATATTACCGAGAGTGCTCTGTTTAATCAACTGATGGATGATCCCGGTTCAGCCGCAGAGGTTTTGCGTAAACACGGAATTGTTACCAGAGTTGCACCGTTAGGCACCCACCTGGCCGGCATGGTTTACCGCTCTACTAATGGCACTTTTTACATTATAGCTAATCAGATTTTAGAGTTCGAAGAGCGGAGATTTGTTTTTTTTCACGAACTGGCCCATATTATTATTGATGCCCCGCAAAGCCCTTATATTTTACAGCTTGACTGGACCAAAGCTGAAAAAGTAGCCGACCAGGCCGCCGCTACAGCCTACAAAATTGCCGCCAGAAAAGACGGTTTTTTTTAACCGTTTTTAATGGTTAAAATTTCATTTATTAAACTTATATTAAGTAACAAGAATTTATTGAGTTATATTACTTCAGAACCCGTAAGACTTAATAAGGCTGCTCTAGTTACTACAATAAAGCTGTACTTACTGGCGTCAAGCAGTAGTACAGCTTTTTTATCAGGCATGAGCATAAGCTAATTAATAATTCTGTTGGTTAATCAAATATACTCCTTCCTGAGTGGTAGGAACTTTTCTGGCAAATTTGTCGTTATCGATGATTTTAGTATTTATCTTAAATACCACAAACGGATACTTAAATCCTTTACAATATTCAAATGAGCTGTCTGTGCTAATTTCTTTGACAAGCGGCTCAAAATAGCCGGCAAAAATTTGCTCTTTAGCAGGATCGAACTTGAGCGAAATGCCACTTGAACCACTGCTGGTAACCTGATATTTCATTTCTAGAATTTCAATATCATAACCAGCAGCAAAATCCTCTCCCCCACACAGCAGAAAGTATATTCCTTCAGTTTCATAGTTGCTGCCTAAAAAATAATAGCTGCCTCTTTTTAGTTCAAGACTTTTAATACCGCCCAAGCCAGACCAGATCTTCTCAGGTATTTCATCTCTGGATACAATCTTCTCAAAATCAATGGTTTCTGGTATTTTATCTTGCTGTTGAGGAGTAAGCATTATGAATCCAAATATTACTATGAGTAATATGCCCAGCGAAAATAAACGTTTGTTCATGCAATCCCTACCCTGAATAATTATATTTTTGTTATTATAGATATTCTTGATTAGCAGATATAACTCAGATTTTTTTTATCTTCTCAAATTATATCACAATAGATAAAAGCTATTTTCATACCAGATATCCATAGGGCTGTCAGATAAATTGAACTCGAAAATAAAAAAAGAGCCACTTCAGTGACTCAATTATTTAGAGCTGTTACTTATTTAGCAAACCCCAATATCTCGACGACAACCTTTCTGCGTAATTCCTCGATCTGGGCAAAATTCATGTTAGGTACATAAGATGTTTCTAGAATATCGTGATTAACTTTAGCCATGGCTATAAACTGCACTCCCTGTTCAACACTGCAGTTAAACAGCTCGGTTAACATATGTCGTTCGGATTCTACCTCTCCCAAAAGGTCGAAATTAGTAAATCTGTCCATTGATAGGACAATGTCTTCTTCATCTGCTTGATAAGTATGGAAACTGTTGCTGGTTATCACCATTAAATCCAGTACGGGAACATAGATGTGTTCGATTTTGTCGGGGTGCAAAGCGCAATGGAAAGCTGTAAAATCAATCCCTTTATCCTTTAACTGATCAAGCATTTTATCAATAAGCAGGTTCTGCCCCATCGCAACTTGCTCCTTGATGACAATCCTTTTGGATACTCTTTCAGCCAGCAATGGCAAGCAATTTGTGCATCCTTTGGGGGTAATGGCGCTGGCGAACAGATGCCTTTCATTGCTGATGCTCATCCTGGTCTTGACATCATTAAACACCTCATCAATGATATTATTGACGTGCTTACGTAAAGTAATCAGGTCAATGGCCTCGAAGTCAGCATAATATGCATTAAGGGCTTTCCAGTATATTGAGGCTGCCTTTAAGAAGTCATAAGCCCGGCGGAAGCAGCGCTGATAGGCCCAGGTAGCTGAAAAGATATCTTCTTTGCATTTTCTGATAGCTTCTTCATCCCAGTATTCGCCCATATGCAGTATTGTATCGACAGCAGCAGGGGTTTGAGGATCTACAACATGGGGGGATGTGCCGTCAATCAGGGCTACCTTCAGTTTGGGAATTACCAGCCCATCGAGAGAATTATTATCCGACGAACAGTAATGCAGCTCTACATCATAGCCCGCAGCCATCAGATCTGCACCGATTTTTTTCATAAATGTTGATTTACCGGTTCCCGGGCCGCCTTTAATTACATAGATTTTTTTGGCCTCAAACTGGCTTAAAATATATTTGTAAAACGAGTAAAATCCGAGTGAAGTATTTCCACCAGGATACAATTTCACCATACTACCTTCCACATTAAAAACCTCCTATTAGTTATTCTTTAAAATATATGCTGATTAGACCAAGGCGTGAAGGTTATTGATAACAATTATCAATAAATAATCTCATCTTTAACGCTGGGCTGCTTTAGATATATGTAATTGATAATAAAGTAATGCTTAGTTTGGCATTTTTTTAGCAGGTATTTCTAGTTAATTTAAATCAGTATTTTCAAAACTAAATCATAGTTTTTGGTGTATAATCTTTTTAGACTATCATTTTGCCAGTGGGTCCTGTAACCATTTGCCGGGTGGCATTATACTGACAATAAAGAAATTCGATTTGCATTGGTTAATAAAGTGGAGGATGAAAATGAATTTTGTGGCTTTAGATTTTGAAACTGCTACCAGCAAGTCCAGCAGTGCCTGTTCCATAGGCCTGGCAACCGTGGCCAATGGCTCAATCGTGGACACCGCCTATTGGCTGATTAAACCGGAGCCGTTGGAGTTTTCCCCTTGGAACATTCGGGTTCACGGTATTTGCCCAGCAGATGTTGCGGAGGCTCCTTCTTTAGCTGAGGTGTGGCCAGAGATTTATATGTATATTCAGAATAATATTTTAGTTGCTCATTGTGCTGCCTTTGACATGGGTGTACTGCGCGACACCTTAAAGGCCCAGGGAGTTTCTCCTCCTCCATTTAAATACGCCTGTTCTTTAAAAATTGCCCGCAAAGTATGGCCCGATTTAGCCCGGCATAAACTTAACTTTGTTGCCAATCATTTAAAACTAGATTTTCAACACCACAATGCTGAAGAAGATGCCTATGCTTCAGCTCACATTGTAGTGGAAGCCGGCAAAAAGTTAGGAATAAGTAATCTTGAGAAGCTGTATAAAAAATTAGGTAAAAAATTCAGTATCCTTAAAGCTAAAAAATGACGAGGTTTTTCAATGAATGTATATCAGCACAATAAAAAGGCCTGGGACGAAAACGTTAAAAGAAATGATATCTATACCAGACCGGCGACAGCCGTCGAGATAAACGCTGCCCGCTCGGGCAACCTACAGATATCTTTAACCGGCAATAAGCAGGTGCCTGCTGCCTGGTTGACAGATATTAAGGATAAGCAGGTGCTCTGTTTGGCCAGCGGCGGCGGTTTACAGGCCCCCATTTTGGCTGCTGCCGGAGCTGTAGTCACTGTCCTGGACAGCTCCCCTTTACAGCTGGAGCAGGATTATAAGATAGCCAAGCTTTATAATTTGCAGCTTGAGATTGTTGAGGGAGACATGCAGGACTTAAGCCATTTTAGTGATGAAACCTTTGATTATATCCTGCACCCTGTAGCTAATGTATTTATTGAGAATGTGCAGAGACTATGGCAGGAAGCATATCGGGTTTTAAAAAGTGACGGTATTTTGCTTGCTGGAATAGCCAACCCGATTATATATATTTTTGATCAGGCCAAACTGGAACAGGGCCAATTCGAGGTCAGAAATAAACTCCCCTACTCTGACGTCAAGCACCTTCCCCAACAGCAATTGGAATACTATCTCCAAAATAACATTCCCCTGGAATTCGGGCATACTTTAGAACAGCAGATCGGCGGTTTATGCCAGGCAGGGTTTTTAATAGCAGGCTTTTTTGAGGATGATTTTAATGGTGAAGATATCCTGGACGATTATCTGAAATCACTGATTGTATTGAAGGCAGTTAAGGGCAGGAATAACCATAGGGGTGGGGTTACTTCGTAACCGGGGTGGAATTGCAGTGCAGTTGGTTTTTACGGTAGTTATGCAATTGTCTGGCGATTGCCTTTGTACGATAGTTTAGCAATTGTGGGGCAGTTTAATTCTTAAGTAAAGACTCCTAAAAAATAAAGCAAACTTGAAAGCAATAAGTAAGTTCCATCAAGCCTTTTCTCAACTGTTCAAGTATTAACTCTCCTTAGTATTAATTTTTCTATAAGCAAAATATTACACTTATTGTATTTTCTCATTTAGCAAAAATCAATATATCCTTAAAGTAGTTTTGCTTTTAGCAAAATTACTTTGTTTTACTAACTGCAAAAGTGTATAATAAAATCATGGATTTAACACCTAATCGAAGTAAATAGAAAAATTTGTAATATAAATGATGAGAGGTATTTGTATGTTAGGAAAACGTATTAAATTGTTGCGAGAAAGTCGAAACCTTACACAGTTAGAATTATCAAAATTAGTGAACATATCAAACACAACTCTTTCTCAATATGAATCAGGGCACAGAGCACCTAGTGATGGGATAAAAATTAAAATCGCAAATTACTTTAATGTATCAGTTGACTACCTTTTAGGGAATACAGATAATCCTAAGCCAATTGAGAATATCATTAAAGAGGTTGGTGCAGAGTATAATCCCCACCAACACTTAGAAGGTGCTTTTTTAAACAATATTATTGGAAAAAGAATTGAGAAGTTAAGATATAAAAAAGGCTGGTCACTCAGGGAAATGGGAAAAAGAACTCAGCTTTCACACGACTTTATTAGTAGAGTAGAAAAGGGAGAGACAACGCCCTCTTTCTCATCGCTTGAATCGATAGCAGAAGCATTAGGAATAGATATAGTTGAACTCATAGCTGATAAAAACAAGTATGTAAAAAAAGAAGACCTGCCAAATGAATTGAGAGACCTGGATCTTGATTATATTATATTGGCCAGAGAATTAAAAGAAGCAAACATTAAGCCAAATACTATTAGGGAGCTTGTAAGCACGTTCAAAAAACTAACTGGTGAGAATTCTACTCATCGGCCTTAACATAAAGAGAGTTTAAAAAATTACCCTTTGCTTTTGCTCACCTCAATACAATTGCGAAACAATCGCCGACCTATTGCCAACCCATTGTAATGTAAACGCAACGTGGCTTACATTAATTGCAGCTAAATCAAGGAAAAGAGAAAATCTGCGATAAAGATAATACGAGTAGTATATCTTTGAGCAGATTTTTTTAGCAAATTATTTTGGTGCAATACTAACCTAAGAAAAGAGTAAAATATTTTAAGCCATGAACCTTTGTAAAAAGAGTAAATAAACGACGAAAAGCAAGGCACAATGTGGCTTCCAGAATTGCAGTTAGATCAAGGAAAAGAGAGAATCTGCAACAAAAATAATACGAGTAATATATCTTTAAGCAGATTTTTTAACAAAATATTCTGGTACAACAATACTAACTAAGATAAGAGTAAAATATTTTAAGCCATTAAACCTTGTAAAAGAGTAAATAAACGACGAAACCTAAGGCACAACGTGGCTTCCAAAATTGCAGCTAGATCAAGGAAAAGAGAAAATCTGCGATAAAGATAATACGAGTAGTATATCTTTGAGCAGATTTTTGCTTTGACGCAGAGGTAGCTCAATTATGGAAGCGTCAGTGGAAAGAAGCAATACCTTACTTGTTAGCTCTCTTCTTCGTATGCCGATTAGCATAAGAACTGGCAGCGTAGCTTTCAGGCTTAATGCGGGGCTCGAAGGGTGTTGATTTGGCAATGGCAACCATCTCGTTAATTAGGTCCCGGGTTGCCCCTCTTTTACCGATGTCGAGGTGAAACTCAAAGTTAATATCGCCCCTTTTCCTATTATAAAATGGCGAAAGCAGATCAGCCATAACCTCAGGGGTGAACATGCAGGCTATCTCCAGGGTGGCGGTGGTTTCACGATATATTTTTTCTCTTAAACTATTAAATGAGCGACTAATTCTTTGATAGGTGATAAAGCCTATTGCGCCTCGGCCAATGCGGTGCAGGTGAATCACCGTAACCAGCAGTGACTTATTGGAATAGGTTTGAGAGTCGGAGCCAATAGAAAGCCGATATTGATATTCAGGAGCTTTATTCATGAACTTGAGTACATGCCTGATCACATCATGAAAACTTAATGGCTTTCTGCTGAAATTGTAAAACGTTCTGAATCCTTCATATACTGCTTCTTGCCTCATATTATCCCCCTATTCTTAAAAGCCTGTTTTAATTATCTTTACATTTATTATAAGAATACAAACATATAGTTTATTAATATTTAGTTGAGTTATGGTAAATATATGTCTTAATAGAAAGTAATATATTCAACAACACCCATCAAACCACTGTGCACCCAATGCTTTCTATTCAATCAAATCATACTTCCCGACTGGTTGAAAATTGGGATTAAACAGCCCTTGATTCCAATAGCTGCGATACGGCCAGATCTGTTCTAAACTGCCTTATGACCATTATCTTATTTTAACATAGATATTCATATAATAGCTTATCTCGATTAACTTTTCCACTTTTTATTGATAATAGTGTGAAAATTGGCAAAATTATAGTGAGAATTTAAGTTTTTTTTAACTAAAAAAACAAAAGTAAAAAAAGATTATTTTTTCACTATATTTTTTAGGTTATAGAAGGATTTTATCTACATACCCCGAAGAAAAAGGGGATAAGGAGGTTTTTAAATGGAAATATTTGATCAGCTGATAGAAAGCTATAGAGATGCTATGATTAAAGACATTCAGTCTCTGGTTCGAATTAAAAGTGTTAGGGAAGAAGCAACTGAAAATCTGCCTTTTGGCCCCGGGCCACAGCAATGTCTGGAAAAGGCCCTGGAAATTTCAGCAAGATTAGGCTTTGAAACCGAAAATGTCGATAATTATGTGGGGGTAGCCAGCTATGGATCGGGAGATGAAAGCATTGCCATGCTAGGCCACCTGGATGTAGTTCCTGAAGGAAATGACTGGACCTATCCTCCATACGGAGCTGAGATCCATGGGGATATAATCTACGGGCGCGGGGTCAGTGACAATAAAGGCCCTTCTATTATGGGTCTTTATGCCTTGAAAGCAGTTATGGACTCGAAGTTGCCGATTAGCAAACAATTGAGAATGATTTTTGGTACCAATGAAGAGTCGGGTATGGAAGATGTCAGATACTATGTTAAGCAAAAAGGGGCACCGACACTGTCGATGACTCCGGACGCCCGCTTCCCGCTTATTCATGGAGAAAAGGGGATCATGTCGTTCAAACTGAAGACCTCCAGTTCTGATTTTGAGCTAAAACCAGGCACTGTTTTAGTATCCGGCCAGGGTGGAAACGCCGTCAATTCTGTACCAGATATTTGTAATATTACATTAAAAACTGATGATAAGAATAGCCTAGTACAGATTCTACAGGATTTTAAAGAACAACCCAACTACGATTTTGTTTGGGAAGAGCAGGAAAATCTCTTTTCCATAACTACTTATGGGGTTTCAGCTCATGGCAGCCGACCTGAAGACGGAAGGAATGCGATTAGCTATATGTTTAGTATTTTAGAGGCCTTTGTCAAGGAATCCAGAGCCCCGCTAGCTGAGTTTATTAAGCTTTACAATGACAAAATAGCTTTTAGACATCATGGCGAGGATATTGGCTGCGGATTCAGCGATGAAAAGTCTGGCAATTTAGCCTTTAATCCCGGTATTTTAGCCGTAACTGAAACTGGAATAGAGATCGCCGTTAATATTCGCTATCCGGTAACTTTTACTGGAGAACAGGTCTTTTCGGGCATTGAAAAAGCAATTGAAGATTCTGTGGTAAACCTGGAACGGTTAAAAGACAGCCCCCCGATGTACCTGGAACTGGATCACCCTCTGGTGACCACTCTACTGCAGATTTACCGTGAGGAAACAGGCGATGTGGAAAGCAAGCCTTTGGTAATCGGTGGTGGCACCTATGCCCGCTGTCTGCCTAATGCAGTAGCATTTGGCCCTGGTTTTCCGGGCGCAAAATCCAATGCTCACCAGCCTAACGAACAGCTATTGGTCGACAACATGATCCGAGCAACCAAGATATATGCCAAAGCTTTATATCAATTAGCCAAGTAAAAAATAAGGTTGCCCATAAGGCTTTGGGCAACCTGTTTTTTTTTGCCAGCAATTCCATCATGTTTGGGCAACACACCCCAACAGTTTTACTTATTAATTCATTTTTCACCCTTAATCTTAATTACTATATGTTATCTCACCATTGACAAACACCTTTTCAATGACACCGTCACGGGTTAAAGGGTTGCCACGGCATATTACCAGGTCAGCATCTTTGCCTGCCTCCAGGCTGCCCACCCGCTTATCTATACCGTAAATCTGAGCCGGATATATGGTAATTGCCTTCAGAGCTTCTATCTCTGCTAAACCGGCAGCCTGGGCTAAGGCAGCCTGTACTGTAATCGCATCAGACTTGCTTCGACCGGTATTGCCGATAATGGCAAAGCTCGCCCCTGCTTTACTCAGTTCAGCAGCAGCTGTTTTACTATGATGCCTGACCTCAGGATTACTGTGAGCCGCGTGCAGCGGGCCTAACAGGCATGGAACCTGTTCCTTTTTAAGGTCTTTGGCTATTAAATGAGCCTCGGCCACAAACAGCAGGATTAATCTCACATCGTACTCCTTAGCAACCCTGATCGCATTAAAAACATCCTCTTTCAGGTTGGCATGTACGACAATGGGCATCTTTTTCTCCATGACAGGAATCATCGCCTCGTATACCATATTATATGGCTGAGGCCGGTCTTCTTTAACAGCTTTGTACTGCAGTGTTTTTAAAAAAGTATCTCGCATTAAGGCCGCAATTGTAGTGCGGCTGCTGGGTATGCGCGGGGCAACTAAAGCCAGGTGTTTGGCAGTAGGACCCATCGTACACCGGATACCCACACATTCTGCCAGTATCATATCGTCAATGCAGTCGCCAGTGGTTTTGATGGCACTCATTGAGCCGGCTATTACCGTTCCCCGCCCTGAGGTGGGCCCGATTATCGCCGTGGTCAGACCGCTGCTGTTGGCCACTTGAAACATCCTGTCTAATGGATTAATGGCATCAAAGGCCCGCAAATGGGGGGCAACAGGCAGTACTCCTTCATGTCCATCACGGCCCTCAGCTCCTAAACCGCTCTCATTAATGCCCAGCTGAGAATGGGCGTCGATGAAACCTGGATAAATGTTTTTTCCGGCTGCATCAATCTGCTCGGCCTGAAGCGGTGCTTTCAGATCAGCACCTACCTCTTTTATTTTGCTGCCTTCAATTAAAAGTGAACCATTTTCAATTATCTTACCGGCCATAGTGTAGATGCGGGCATTTTTTATAAACAGCATATTATTCCCTCCCTAATTAAAGACTGTGGACGATCTGCCCATTAATTATTACCTTCCAAGCCTGAGCATTGTATTGAAGGGGGCTTATCTCACTAATCAATATATCTGCATCCTTACCAACCTCTAAGCTGCCAACCCGGTCAGCTATGCCATAGATTTCAGCGGCATTAATAGTCAGTGCTTTTAAGGCCTCAAAGTGGTCCAGGCCTTCTCTCACTGCCATAGCAGCCATCAACGGCAGATGCATTGTCGGCGAGATTGGGGCATCAGTTTGAATTGCTATTTTCACACCCGCCTTATTCAGTATTCCGTGGGTTTTAAATGTAACATCTTTCATTTCGTATTTGCCCGGGGTAGTAAAGGTGGGTCCTAAAACACAAGGGACCTGAGCTTTGGCAATGTGCCGGGCAACGAGATGGCCTGCTGTAGCGTGGTTGAGAATTAGTTTAACCTCAAATTCTTTTGCCACTCTAATTGCATTGAGGATATCATCTGCCCGGTGGGCATGAGCCTTTAGCGGCAGTTCGCCCTTTATGACAGGGATCAGGGCTTCGAGTTTAGAGTCGACAGGAGGCATTTTACTGAGGTCTCCGTCAACTGCTTCCTTTGCTTCCATGTACTCACGGGCTTTAATCAGGGTTTCCCGCAGCATGGCTACCTGGGCCATTCTGGTGACGGGAGAGCGGCCTTTTTTGCCATAGCTGTTTTTAGGATTTTCTCCAAAAGCACATTTCATGGCCACTGGATTTTTGACAACCATATCATCAACACGATAGCCGAGGGTTTTAATTGCCACATGGGTTCCACCCAGAATATTCTGACTGCCCGGCCCGGTAATTACAGTGGTTACCCCCGTCTTACGGGCATCAGCAAAACTGCGGGTTTCCGGATTGATACAGTCAATGCCTCTCAGCTCAGGGCTGATCGGGTCGTCCATCTCATTGTTATCATAGCCAGCGTAGCCAATTTCCAGCTCCATAATGCCCATATGGGTATGCGCATCTATCATTCCGGGCATAACCAGCCTGCCGCCAGCATCAATAATTTGGGCTTCAGAAGGGCCTTCTATCTTAGCAGCTATTTCTACTATCTGGCCGTCGGCGATTAAGATACTCCCCTCCTGATAACAGTTCTCGGTTGCGGTAAATATTTTGCCATTCTTAATCAGTAGCAACTTGCTCTCCTCCTTTGCTTAAACACTCTTGGCCATTAACAATTACTTTTTTAATCTCTTCCTTAAAGGAAAAGGGTTCATTATTATATAGAATTAGATCAGCATTTTTACCAACCTCAATGCTGCCTACCTTGTTTTCAATATTGAGTATTCTAGCAGGTTTAATCGTCAGCATGGCTATAACCTGCTCTAAAGTATAACCGTTCTTTCTCAGCATGGTGGCCATTGCAGTCAACTCATTAGCTGGCAAAACATTTGAATCCGGAACAACCGTTAGCTCCACCCCGGCTGCTGATAACAGGGCAGGTGCCTGCCAGCACAGCTCCTGTAATTCGAATTTGCTTCGGCTTTTCAGGCCCGGAGATAAAATACATTTGACCTGAGCTGTGGCCAGTTTTTCGGCAAGTAGATGGGCCTCAGCTGCGTTAACCAAAATCAACTTCAGGTTAAACTCCCTGGCCAGCCTCAGGGCAGAGTGGATATCATCTCTTCGGTTGGCATGCACAAAAAGCGGCAACTCTCCCTCTAAAACCGGAGCCAGGCTCTCTGTTATCGCATTGTAGGGAGGCATGATGCTTATATCAGCCAGTTCTTTAGCCTGAAGATAGTCTCTGGTAGCAAAAAAGTTTTCTCTAAGCATAGCCATAGTGTTCATTCTGGTCTGTGGTACAAAAGGCTTTGCCCTGTAAAACTGCTTCGGATCATCGCCTATTGCGGCTTTTATACCTGCTGAGTTTTTTATAACCATTTCGTCTACGGTTGAACCACAGGTTTTTAGTACGGCAACACTGCCTCCCAGCACATTGATACTACCAGGGGCGATGGCAACCGTAGTTATTCCCTGACTCAACATGGCAGCAAATACCGGGTCTGCAGGATTAATACCATGAACTGGATTAAGCTGTGGAGTTATTGGAAAAGAACTCTCGTTACTGTCATCGCCAGCAACATAATCCAGCAGGCTCTCTTTTAATCCGGCCTGACAATGAGCATTTATCAGTCCGGGCAGCAAGGACCCGCCCTGGGCATCAAATACATCTGAAGAGGGTGCCAACAGCTGGTCGCTGACACCAGTAATGCTGCTGCCTTGCCAGCTAACTGTCCCCCTTTCAATTACCTGCCCAGCCATTGTATATATTCGCGCATTTGTTATAGCTTTCATTTCTGACCTCCTTTTTGAGACAAAAAGTCTGCTCTCATATAAAAGTTAGTGGCCCAGAGAGCATCTGAGCCACTTTTTACATTTACCCGACAATACCCAGCCAATCCCGGAACAGGAAAGATAGCCTGCCGATCATGAGTGATAATCTGCCCATTACTGTATTGCCAAATAAGGCTCCAAAAGCCATCATCATAATAATCCGCCCAAAACGGGAAGGATACTGAAGAAATCGTTGGCCACGCTTACTGGCGCTAAAGTAAAAGAACAAAATAACACAGATTATGCCGACGATAACTAATACCGAATTGAAGCTCCATACCTTAAATGTTGCTCTAATTTGAGAAACAAAATTAGTACTGGCCAACCGCGGCAGAGACTGACCAAAGCCGATACCAACGGTTGCAGCTATCGGGTAGCGGGTCCATCTCATTTGACCAGGAATAAATCTGGCATAGAACATCAAGCCCAAAACAATCGGGATAATCGCCAGCAATTTACCTTCAGCTAAAGGAATAATAGCATTTGCCTTAATATTTTTTACTCCTAAAACCAGGGCATGTGCTGCTCCTGAAGCAACATAAATATGCTCGCAAATGCTGTAGAACTTATTATCCTTCCAAGCAAAAGATAACAGCCCCAGGGTTCCGATAGCGGCCATCCAGGTAGTAATTGATCCCATCATTATGCCTCCTTCCGCTTATTACTGTTGCGAAGCCCAAAGTAAGCAATATTGCCAAATAAGATAAACAGAATTATTACCAAATGACCAGAGGAAATTGAGTCCAGGTTAATAGTAGCTTCTCCGGGATCCCCGATTAAAGCCTCATACTCTGCCGCTCCGCGCAAACCGTTGAGCAGACCGATTACCTGGCCAGCATCGTAATAGGGCATGGTATTGGTAACATTGACACTATTTAAAGCACAGCCGACCGGGGTTCCGTAAAGGGCCTGCATTTGTCCGACATACCAATGCCTGGTTCCTCCTGAATCAAAGGCAATAACCAAATCGATGTCGGAGGCTGTTTTGATATCGGCCATCATCGGCAGCTCCGCAATAGCCGTTCCGTCGCTGTCCGTTACAAAGGTGGCATGGATATCCTTGGACATAGCTGATACAGTGGCTTCCTCCCCTGGCTTAAAGCCTAAATCAACATAATCCTGGCCGTAGACCGGATTATAGTCACCGGCTTTAGCTATTGCATCAGTGGTAAACTGGCTGGCATACTGAACCAAGCCCATATAGACTATTTTAATTTTCTTACTCAGTAAATGCTTGGTTATGGCAATAGTCTGAGGATGAATTTGCGCAGCAGCCCCCGGGCTGTAGTCAATAGACAGCACAACAACTGAGCCGGGATCTAGCTGATCGATAAAATCATAAAGATCCTGAGAAGTTTGGCCGATACTAACCGGCAGTCCTAATGGTCGGAACATCGGGAAGGACAGCGCTATCAGTAAGACCAGGTAGATAATCCTTTGATCCATTTTTTGAATTTTTTCTAACATGCTTTTCCCCCCTACTCGCCGCCGCCTAAGTGTCCGCGTTCAATACCCAGCAGAACTCGCACACCTACCGCAATACCACCAATTGCCGCTCCGATATACAGTGCTCTGACAGCTGCCATAGCGGGCACCGTCATCAGCCAACTGCGCAAAGCCGGGAATTGACTCCAGATTATTTCGCCAATCGGGGCATTACCCAACATCACGATAATTCCAACACATAATAGAATCGTAGCATCCAGGGTTCGGGCTTTAAATGCCCGGAACGCGGCACTGGCAATCCAGAATGCCAACATCGCATACATTGTTGCTCCTAATGGAGAAATGATACCATCAAAAAAAACTTTGTACTGGGCGCTATTATCACCAAAGTAAAGTCCGACAAAGGTTTGTACTACTAACACTATCAGCAATATGGCTGAGCTGATCCAGTTTCCTCGTTTCAACTGAACCCTTTTTAAATGAATTCTAATCAAGTTAAAAGCAGCAAGTCCCATGGCAAAGGCAGCTATGACTATATTCCAGCTGGTTAAATGTCCACCAGCGGTCTCGATAGCCGGCACTTCTAAAAAGAACTGCATTAACAATATCAGGGCAAAAACCAAAGTTATAGCTTGTGCAAATCTCATTTTACCCCTCCTTACTTAGACATTAGATCAACTAAGAAATTCAGACCCAAATTGACAGTTACACTACCTATCACCAGCAGCAGAATGGCGTATATCTTACCCAGATCCTGACCGGCAATACTACCCAGTTTTAAAGGATTACCAGATGCCACCGCACCTGCGGCAAATAACTCCTCACCGATTAGCACATAATCACATGTGGCAACAAAAAACGGTACCTGAGATCGGTTGTCTGTTCCGGCAATTTGAATCGCACCCATTTTAAAACCTGTTTCCGAGAGCATTAGGGATTCAGCCAAAAAATAACCCAACATAATATTGGCTGCAATTTTCTCTCGGGACATTATTCCCATTACTCCAGCGGCATAAGCAAACTGTTCGGATGAAATATACCTTACAGAATCAGGGCTGTAGGATTCGACAATACCTTCAGCCATGTAGCTGTTTCGCACAATTTCATCAGCAATTGGCAAAACCAATGGCCGACGAATAGTTACGATTATTTGGGCACCATATCTGGCAACTGTTCTGGCAGCTAAACCAAGTACCTCTAATCCGGCAAAGGTAGCAGCAACTAAATTACCAGTGCCGGGAGTGTAATGAATCGGTCGTCCCATTTCAGTTGCTCGTCCTACAGCTTCTTCTATAGCTTCTAAACCAGCAATTTTTCTAATTGTTGGCACTTTCCCATTTCTCGCTTGTTGTACTTTGTAAAGCACTAAACCAACCATAATAATAAATGATATTAAAGCAAAAAATTGTTTTGGAGCAAAAATAGACAAGCTTGACACCTCCTAAATCTGTTTTTAAGCGACTCATGTTGAACTCCACCAACTAAAACATTCCTATTGCTCACCATCCCTCCTTAATCATTCTCTATATCTCAATGTAATTTTGCTATTTTACCAAAACTCCTTTAAATTCCGAATTCATTCTAGTATTATTAATTAGACAGGTAATTTAGAATACCTTCTGTAAAAATAAATTTGTTTAATATATATTAATTTAAAGTGGTCAATTATGTTAGTTTTTTTAAGCTGTTAATTCGGACAAATGTCAAAAGCAGGACAGTATTTGGCTAATTTTTTATTATTATTATTTTTTTTACTTAGATCTTATTTATTTACATTATTTTATTAGATATAATACATATGTTATAGTTAATATTAGATTTAATAAATATATCTGAAATACACTAAGGAGGGCCTTATATGAGCAAACATGAACTTCGTTCACGGGAAACTAAGCACAAGATCTATCAAACAGCCCGCCTCTTATTAGAGGAACGGGAGTTTAATAATATAACTGTACAGGAAATCTGTCAGCATGCCAATGTTTCAATAGGATCGTTTTATCATCACTTTCCTTTTAAAGAAGCACTATTAACAGAAATTTACCGGAGAGGAGATTCTTATTTCAGCAAAATCGTCGTCAATAGAATTCCCTCGGGTGATGCAATTACTCGACTCTGTATGTTTATTAAGCTATGGATGCATTTTATTATGACCAGCGTTGGGGTCACCAACATTAAATACCCGGACAAACAGTGGAGCCTGTTTCATCAGCAAATGATTTCTTTAGATAAGATTACTACTCAAACCCTTACTGATATTATTCAGGCTGGCATTAAGAACAATGAGATTAACAGTTATCAGGATTCGACCCAGATTATTGAGTTTATCAAGTCATATATGTGGGGATTTAGTTATCGATGGTGTTTTCAAAAGGGGCATATTGAATCTAAGCCAAATTTTAAGGCTTTAACAGAAACCTTGATTTCAATGCTAAAGCCTTTTCCAAGCAGCAGTCCAATAAAAAATGAGGGGCTGGTCAGTCAATATAACAGAACTTCGACAAAATAAGTCTTTGTTGATTTAATTTCTTTACATAAATATCCATCAAGATTCTAATACCGGTTATTCAATTATCATTGACAATCTTCACCAGCTTTTCATGCCTGGCTATCAACTGCAGCAGCTCTTCCTCAGCCTGCTGCTGCTGGCAGTATAGTTCAGCCAGTAAATCAGCATTGGCAGCATTAGCAGTCATTTGCAGCTCCAGTTCTTTTAGCTGACGCTCAAGCCGGGCCATGCTTTGCTCGCAATTTTGCAGCTGCCGCTGCTGACGGCGCTGTTGACTTTCGGCGTTTTTTTGGGCCTGATATTCTTGCTTGCCGGTATTAGTTGATGTTTCGTTAGGGCTGAGAACAGTTTGGGCTTGCTGCCTCGGCTGAAAATAATCTAGATAATACTGATAATTTCCATTGCAAACGAGGACCTGGCTGTGGTTAATCTCCAATATTTTAGTTGCTAAGCTATCAATAAAATAGCGATCGTGAGAAACAAAAATTATTGTCCCGCTGAACTGACCTAAGCTTTTTTCCAGCTCTTCCCGAGAGTCTATATCTAAATGGTTTGTCGGCTCATCCAGTATTAGAACATTTGCTCCGCCATACATCAACAGAAAAAGTTTTAAACGGCTGCGCTCTCCTCCGGACAGGGCAGCTACTGTTTTAAACACATCATCACCTGTAAAAAGTGCTTTTGCCAGCTGGTGACGAGCCTGAGTAATGGTAATGTTATACTCTCTTTGGAAAGCTTCCACCAGGGTATCTGCAGGATTAGCAAACTCTACTTCTTGTGGCAAATAACCTATTTTTACCCGAGAGCCAAGCTCCACCTGGCCCTGTAATGGGGCATACTCTCCGACTATCAGTTTAATTAAAGTAGATTTCCCGGAACCATTAGGTCCAATAATGGCGATGCGGTCCTGATAATGGGCTGTAAAGTTTAAGCTGGTAAACAGGCTTTTATCGCTAAAACCATGACCAACATTTTTAAACCTGACGACCTCTTTAGCTGATCTTCCGCTGTTATCGTTACGCAGCCTTATTTTTTTAGATTCCATAACAGGCTTGTCTGGAACATCAATTTTAGCCAACCTTTTTTTCAGCTCTTTGGCTCGTTTAAACATAACCTCACTATCACGGGCTCTTCCCCATATCAGATACTGTTCTATCTGGTCTTCAAGCCTGTCCACCTGTTTTTGCTTAGCCTGCCAGTTGCGAAACTTTTCTTCCAGTCTCCTTTGCCTTTCAACCTGATAGTAGCTGTAATTGCCATTGTAAATCTCTACCCCATCACGTTCAATCTCAATTATTTTGCTTACCGCTCGATTTAAAAACCACCGATCGTGGGATACTATCACTACAGCTCCCTGGTATTCCTGGATATAGCTCTCCAGCCAACCCATGTACTGTAGGTCTAAATGATTAGAAGGCTCATCTAACAACAGTATATCTGGCTCTTCCAAAAGTATTTTTCCTAAAACAATGCGTGACTTTTCTCCACCGCTCAACAGCTCAAACGGCCTTTGCTGCATCTGCTCATCTATTTTCAGGCCGACAAGAATCCTTTTGAGTTTATCATGTAAAACATAGCCGCCGCGCTGTTCGTAAGCCTGTTCCAGCCGGCCATATTCGGCAATGGCTGTCTGCAGCCTGGGGCCGGTATCTACCGCCATTTGCTGCTCAAGCTCCTGTAGCCTTTTCTGGATAGTAAATATATCATCAAAAGCAGAGGATAAGACATTTATTGTCAACCATTCTGGTGGATAGCTGGGGGTCTGATCCAGATAATCTATCCGGATATCAGATCTTTTAAATATGCTTCCATCATGATAATCCTCATAGCCCATCAGAATTCGCAACAGCGTGGTTTTGCCGACACCATTAGGGCCGATTAAACCCAGGCGCTGGCCTTTATTGATTTCAAAGGTTATATTTTTAAAGATTAAATCTGCACCATAGTACTTTGTTAAATTGCTCAGTGAACATAATGCCATAATATTGACCTCAACTAATGCAAACAGCTCGTTTACTAATTTGCTTATTTTTTCAGCCGCAGCCATTTGACTCAAATAATTCCTGTCAACTGGGCTATTATTTTTTGCGGCGCTTTTTCTTTGACTTGCGGGATCTTTTGTTTTTGTCCTGATTTGCGGCTTTAGCCTGTTGTTTTTCTTTTTTCTGCAGATGGGTATAGCTGATAGCAAAAATTACACTTAAAGGCAGACAGATATACATCAACGGACGATACATAATATAACCAACCCCCGCCAAAATAGTGGCGGTAAAGCCATGCCACATTCTCTCACCTGATGTGATATCCCCTCTGAACCAAAACTGGGACATGCCAGCCAATATGGTTAAGGAAGAGATTAAGTATGATGAGTAAAAATAAGCTAAGCCTGCACCGGCCAGACAAAGCACCAGTATAAACCAGCGATTGGCTCTGGCTTCGTCAAATTGCTCATTCTCAGCTCCTTTTTGCTTATCACGCAGATAAACCCATTGGGCTGGTCCAAATAAAGCCGCTAAAACTGCCACCGACATTTCTTTATACATTTCGGCCATTGAAAACCTGATGCTAACAGCTAATAAGATCATAAAAGCTGCCAGTCGCCATACAGTAAAAAAAGATTTAACTGAAAATCTGCTAACTTCGTTTTCCATAGTTTACTCCTAAATTAAGCTCCAAACTCAATATGATTTTTTCTTATTTTGCTACAATTATAACCTAACTTATCCTACAAGGTATCTAATATTTGCTTATTATGTGCAACATAAGCTGAAACCTCTTGCTCATAGGCCGCTTTCACCTTCATTATCACAGTATTGGCAGCTGACTGATACGAAATAGTATCGATACTGATGACAGGCAAAACACTGTTAGAGGTTGAGGTAATAAATGCTCCATTGAACAGCCCCAGGTCTGCAACACTGATCTGGGTTTCATGCACAGGAATACTGAGCATTTCGGCCACCTCAATCACTTTGCTTCTGGTAATACCCATGAGCACCCTGTTATGAGGGGCTGTGTACAGTGAGCTGCCATCGACAAAAAAAATATTGGAGCGGCTACCCTCGGTAATCAACTGATTACCATTGACCAGTAGTGCTTCATAAGCTCCCCGTTTTTCTCGATATAGCCTGATATCTTCCCGCAACTGATAATTATTGATTTTTGCATTGGGATTATACCGCTCAACATCATAAATAACAGTATGAATACCCTGTTGGTACATTTCTGGGGTCGGGTAAAAAGTATGAATGAAATACAAATAATAACTGCTTCCGCCTTCACTGAATAAAAGCTTAACATTGCTGTTGTATTCACCATTGATATCCATCAATTCTTGTAATAATCGTTTAATCTGATTCTCAGCTAAGCACAGCTCAATACCTGTCAGCTCTGCAGATTGATACATTCTTGACAAATGTTCCTCAAAGAAAAGCGGCACTCCGTCTATTACCCGAAATACTTCATATACCGATCCTTTTTTAAGTAATTTTGCAATAGCGTCATCGGATGTGGAAATTGTCTTGCCATTGTGGATTAAATAGTTGTTGACTGCGATCATGTTATCGCTCCTTTTCAGAAACTAATTGCATTTTAACATACATATTAACGACAGGGTAATCAGAATAAGCTATAATAGGATTTATTGGAGTGATTTAAATGAAAGACTGGCAAAGCATTAGTTTTTGGCGCCGAGAATTACCCTTTGCAGTTGAGGATATTCGAGTAAAGGCCATTCATACAGGTAATAGCGGAAGTAATGTATACCGGGTTTTTCTGTCGGGAAAAGGCAGTATGCCGAATTCAGTTATTGTCAAACAAACGCAGATACCAAACCACAGGTCAATAATATGCCTTGATGATAGCTGCTGGCAGCGAGAGGCTTTGTTTTACCAACTGGTGGGAAAATTTAAACCCATCTCTACTGCCAAGCTCTACTATTGCGACATAAATGAAACTGAGAAAAGCAATCTGTTAATTCTGGAAGACTTGACAGGCAGTTATTACATACCAGACAGCAACTATCGATGGAACTCTCGAGAAAAAGCAGCCATATTAGAGGCTTATGTCGCCCTTCACTCTTTCAGCAAGCATTTAAAACAGTCCAAAATAAAAATACCTTTTCTGGCAGCACCAGAATATACCCACACTACCCCAGTGGATTTAATTGAATCGATCAGATTACTCAGCAATTGGCAGCCTGCCAATGAGTTTATTGACTGTTTAATAGAAACACTAAACTCAATTATGACCAAGCTGAATCAGATCCATTCAGTATTTAAAACATTACCAACTACCTTAAGCTATAATGACTTTTATCCGCCTAACATTGCTCTTCCCTATGGTGAAGGACCGGCGATTTTATTTGATTTTCAGTTAATCGGCTGGGGCAGTGCCTTAAACAATATGCTGAATGCCTTTGGCAGCCCTTCTTTTGGGCAGGGAAGAGAAAAAGATCAATTGGAATATCTGAAGGCTGTCAGGTTCAAAAACAATACCAGCTTCACTTTAAAACAGCTTATCGCCATCAACAATATCCTGTCATCACTGTACATGATCTGGGTCATGGGCAATTATGCAAAATATTTCCCAGAAAATAATCGCATTCCTGAGTGGTTTACCAGCATTGGCCAAGACTTGCCTGCTCAATATTCAGAAATTGCAGGGTTTATGTAATGGTACTGGTTTAAGGAAGGCAGGCTACTGCATCGGCCTCAATTTTAAACCCGTAATGCAGCGAAGCGACCTCTAATACACAGCGGGCTGGCGGATTCTGCTCAAAAAACGTCTCATAGACTTCATTGACTTGATCCCAGTTACCCATGTTATCTAAGTACACAGTCACCTTTACTACATCGTTCATGCTGCCACCGGCAGCCTCTACCACGCCCTTGATATTATTTAAGACCTGTTTCGTCTGTTCAGCCAGGCTTTCGTTGACCAGTTTTTGCTTTGTCGATGGAACAATTGGCAATTGACCGGAAACAAACAGAAACCCACCTGCGACAATTCCCTGGGAATAACAGCCGTTGGCAGCGGGAGCTTTACTTGTATTTATTACTTTTTTAGGCATAGTTTAACCTCACTTTACTTGTTTTCGCTCTGATACAGTCCCCAATAATGTCTCACATTTAAGTCCGCTGGCAGATCAGTGCCATGCATCCCCTTTTTTCTTTCATGATCATAATGGGCTCCATGGTCAGGGGTAAAGGCAATGGCTCGATTATATTCTCCCCAAGCCTGATGGAATGCCTCTGTCAGATCCAAGAAGGTTTTAATATGCTTATACATAGCCTGAATACATTCAGAACTAAACGGCTCAGTTCGATGCACATAGTCGTCATATTCCTGATTGTAAGCAAGGATAAAATCAATATCTTTCTGTTCCATTAAAGCTATAGTCCTTGCTGCTACTGCTGCGTCGTCTGGCTCTGAATAATACTCTATTTCTCTTTCCCTGAAAATCAGGTCTATGCTGCTGTCTTTAACGGCGACCAAAGCCACTTTTTTGCCAGCATGATGCAGCACATCAAACACAGTTTCGATCTTTACTACCAGTTTTTCGTATTTCTTGATTCCGGTTATTTCTGGCAGGGCTCCACTGAACATTGAAGCAAAGCAAACAGGCGTAACGGTAGGCATAACCGATTCCAGATCAGCTGTAACAGGTGCTACCTTTTTTACCTGATTGAATTCATTATAAAAATCTTGCAGTAGAAATAAACCCAAAGCATCCGGGGCATATATCAAACATTTCTGCACAGCCTGACCGTTAAAAATGTTTTTTGCTTGCCCTAAAACCTGAGGCAGAGCGGCTGCCCTTGTTTGAGGGGGTGTGATCTGCATTAGCTGGCATATTGTCGGGGTTACTGCTGTAATTTTCGCCATAATATCCTCCTTTTTAATATGTGACATTATCATTGGCACTACAAATTTCTTTTGCCATAATATTATAGTAACACACCTCAAACCCAACCAAAACCCATTCTCTTAAGCAATAGTCATATGATCTCTATAATTTTATTCTATAACTATTATTTTACTAAAATGAATTTGTTACGGGGGGACAGTCCCTAGTTGTGATTTTTTCTATGGCTGAATAGCTATTCTTCTGAAATGTTGGCTTCTAAAAAAGCAATACCTGTCTGTCGACCTCTGATAATGCAAAAACTATTGGGGTACGACAGATTTGACAGCGTAAATCGTTGTAACTATAATAAAAATTAAGGGTACTATTGAAATATAGCCATATTGGAATGTAAATCAGGAAGAGGGAGATAGAGAAGAAGCTGAAACTCTATATTGAAATCTAACCATACTGGAATGTAAATGACACTATACCAGTGAGCATCGGCGAGTTTCTTGACTATTGAAATCTAACCATAATGGAATGTAAATCAGGAAGGTGGCTGGGATTTCTTTAATCCAAATAAATTAATATCTAACCATAATGGAAGTTCACTTAACCAATAACACCCCTCTGGTTACAATAGGTAAGTTATTATTTGACAATTCTCAAACGATGATTAAATCCGTTTTTAGGATTAGAATAGACTCTATGTACAATCGGAACGCATGCAATGCGTTCCCTACATAATATTTACATTTAAAATTTTAGATATCCTTATTATCTCCACTAAATCCACTCAAAACAACTGCCAAACTATCGCCCTACAATTGCCAACCAACTGCCATCCCAAAAATATGCCCAGCTCAAGTAATATAAGAAATTTTCTACAAGGACAATACGAGGCAGTATATCTTTGAGAAATTTCTACGTATGACGATGTGTTTTAGTATAAGAGCAACTTGCTTCAGTGAAAAGAAGTAATAGTGGACAGGTTGCATTTAGCAATCGTAGGGTAGCTGGTTTTACAATATCATGTAGTATAGTCTCAATATCCTATTTGAAAAGAACTAATAAATGCCTGAAAGTATCATAAAACCAGGCTCACAGAATTGAGGCTAGATCAAGGAATAGAAAAAAAATTTGACAAACATAATACAAGTCCAGTATATGTTGTCAAATTTTTTTGCGTATGACACGGATATAGCCTTAATTATGGGAGCTCAGTTAGTACGAAGCCTGAAACCAATCAGTCCTGACTCACCCCAATCGGCAAAGCCTCTTTAATATTGAGATTAATACCTCTTAACCAGAATAGCACAACCAACAAACCAACTGCTGTGAATCCAAAAACGACATTTAATCCCCAAATACCGGCGATTGCTCCGCCTAAAACCGGGCCTATTGCTGCCCCCAGTTGGCTAAAGCTGGCATTGATGCTCAGAGCCCTGCTCCTGAAATTATGGGGAACTGCTTTAGATAAAACAGCCGTGGCTGATGGCCCTACAGCAGCTAAAAACAGCCCAAAAACAAATCTCACTGCCCCCAAATAGTAAATATTAAAGGAGAAAATTATTGCTATACTGGCGATTGCCCCAGCGATTATGCCAATTGACATCGACTTCTTGTAGCCGTGCTTCTGACCATATCGACCCCAAAAAGGAGCCCCCAAAACAGTTGCAAACCCGGCCAGAGAAAAGATAAGCCCAGTCATTACGGCCGGATCACTGTTGCCCCCTAAAGCTAACTTCTGAACCATCAGCGGCAGAATAGGCTGAACGATCATCAATGACAGGTTATAAATCATCATTACAATAAACATCATAGCTAAAAGTTTATAGGAAAAACTTTCCTTAATATCGCTCACAATTTTAACCTTTATTGCCCTGTCGCCTTTATTAATCTCTTTTGTGCCTAATATAATTACTATAGTAGCAAAGAACAGCACAAAACCAGCGATTACCAGGGTTTGTTTTAAACCAAAAAAGTGGCTCATATACCCCCCTACCATTGGTCCGGCAATGGCCCCAAAAGAATAGCCTGTATTGATTATCCCCAATGCCCCGCCCAATTCTTCCTCAGGTGTATTGGTGGCCACCATGGCAATAGCTGAAGGAATAAAGCCATTGAACACCCCTAACAACAGCCTGGCCAAAATAATATGGGTGGCATTTTGAGAAAAGGCCATCAGAATATAAACTAATCCAATCCCGAGACCGGCCCGCATAATTTGAGGTTTACGGCCGTATTTATCAGCTAAGGTACCCCAAACCGGCCCCATAATTGCACTTGTAATAAAGGTAACACCGAATGCTAAGCCAGATAAGAATTCAATGTTTTCTGTAGTTCCTACCTCTTGCAGTAACATCGGTAAAAAAGGAGATACTAATGAAAACGCAATACCTCCAATAACACAGCCCAACCATAATACTATTAGATTTCTTTTCCAGAGTGGCATAAAAACCCGCTCCTTCCTCTGCAGCACTAAAATTTGAACTTTATTAATAATAACCGCATGTTATAAATTTGGCAAGCGAAATTTTCGATATCCTCAGTTTTAATAAAGGCAATATTTTGCAGCATTTTATCATTATTATCATGGTAATTGACTGTAATGGCACTTTGATAAAAAATATGCTTATTTTGGAGGCTAACTAATTTAAATATCTTAAGACTTGATTAATATAAAATGTTTAGTATAATTTATATGACATATGACTAAAACTATTGGAATGGAGTGAATTGATGTGATAAAAAAAGAGACGTCAAATGCTAATTCAAATATTAACAAGGTTATTGCAGTAATGAGTGGAAAAGGCGGTGTGGGTAAATCCTCAATGGCAGCTTTAGTAGCGCTTGCCCTGCAAACCAACGGATACAGAACAGGTATTTTAGATGCAGATATTACTGGACCAAGTATACCTAAAATTTTTGGTGTTAATAACCTTCGGGCTATGAGCGACGGGAGTTCAATTGAACCTATTGAAACTGATAAAGGTATCAAAATAATTTCGTTAAACCTGCTGCTGGATAAGGAAGACGCCCCGGTAATCTGGCGAGGACCGTTAATCGCCAATGCAGTGAAACAGTTCTTTACTGATGTAAATTGGGGAGAGTTGGATTACTTAGTAATTGACCTGCCCCCGGGAACAGGCGATGTTTCAATCACCATGATGCAGTCTATTCCTGTTAACGGGATTCTGGTAGTATCATCTCCTCAGGATCTGGTAAACCTGATTGTTAAAAAATCTGTTAACATGGCCGAGATGATGCAGATTCCGGTCTTGGGCTTGATTGAGAATATGAGCTATTTTGTCTGCCCTCATTGTCAGGAAAAGTCTTATCTATTTGGTCAAAGCAAATCCGAACAGGTAGCCAAAGATTTAGCAGTGGAGCTAATTGCTCAGCTTCCTATTGATCCCAACCTGGTTGAGCTGTGTGATAATGGTCAGGTAGAGCAGTATGGGGCGACTAACCCCAGCCTGTTTGATGAGTTTACAAAATC
>JANQLZ010000093.1 GCA_028280325.1 Bacillota bacterium | reverse complement strand
GTATTGAGCGCGGTCACCTTGGCGGCGGCGAAGAGTAGAAGGAGGTCGTGACAAGTGAAAGCATTACAAAACGTTGATCGACGTATTATATATTTACTCGTATTCTTGGCGCTGGCTATTCCCATGCTGCGGCCAATTGGGTTGCCATTTTCAATTAACGAGTCTTCTCAGAAGGTCTATGACCTGGTAGAAGCACTAAAGCCAGGAGATGTACTGGTATTGTCTTTTGACTACTCTCCCAGTGGACAGGCTCAGCTTGACCCACAGGCCAGAGCAGTAATGAAGCATGCCTATTCAAAAGAAGGCGTTAAGATTATTAATGTAGCATTCTGGCCCTCTGGCCCACTGTTTGCCGATAAGTTTCTAGGCGAAATGGAAGGTACTCATGATAAGGTTTACGGTGAAGATTATGTCTCATTAGGCTATGTAGCTGGTCAAGAAACTGCAATTTCAGCCTTTGCCAAGGATATGCATCTGGCTTATCCTCGAGACCGTCATGGCAACAGCATGAGTGATATTCCAATGATGAAGGATGTTAAATCTGCAGCAGATGTAGATCTAATGATTTCCTTTGGTACCGGTACCCCCGGAGTTCCAGAGCATGTCCGTCAGGTTGTCACCGTATACGGAACCCCGTTTGCAGTGGGCATGAACTCAGTATCTGTAGCTGGAAACATTCCCTATTACAATGCGGGTCAAATGAAGGGCTATCTGAATGGCCTGCGCGGTGCGGCTGAATATGAAAAGATGATGGGTGAAGCAGCTTCAGCAACAGCATCTATGGATTCATTATCTTTCTCACATCTGACCGTAATTATCTTTATTCTGTTGGGCAACATCGCATACTTCGCTGATCCTGACCGGAATAAGAAGTAAGGGGGTAAGAAATTATGATAGGAACATGGCTTGCCGCAATCGGCACTTTAGGATTAATGTCTTTTGCCATTAGAGAGAATCCTTTTTACCGCTTTGTAGAGCACGTATATGTAGGTATTGGCGCAGCTCACTCCGTAGTAATGGGTTGGGAATCACTGCAGACCAAGGCATTTACTCCTATGATTGAGAGCGGAGACTATATTAAGATTATTCCATTAATTGTTGGTCTGTTACTGTTTGCCCGTTTCTTTAAAGGGCAGATGTGGCTGTCACGTTACCCACTGGCCATGCTGGTAGGTATCGGAACAGGTTTAACCATTAAAGGTACTATTGGTGCCCAGATCATTAACCAGATCAGAGCAACTTTAGTTCCGCTTAACAGCATCAATAATATTATTATTGTGCTGGGTGTATTGACTGTATTGATGTTCTTCTACTTTACTCGTAAGAATACCAATCCAGTGTTTAATACCAGCAGCAGAATCGGACGCTATGTCATGATGATTGCTTTTGGTGCGTTATTTGGAAACGCCGTAATGGGCCGAATGAGCTTAATGATCGGTCGAGTTCAGTTCTTGCTCGGCGATTGGTTAGGTTTGTTAGGATAGTTATTATTTATAAAGCAAAAGACCTCACCTATATCAGGTGGGGTCTTTTTATTTTTGATAGAACTGGTTTTCAGTTTATGGGGTGCTCAAGGGTTAAATATATGTTCTGCTGGGCGTGGAGTGTGAGTTAAAGCAAATGCAGGTGTTCTGGCTTTTAAAGGCTATGAGGTGTAAATAAGGGCTTAGAAGGCGTAGTTTGCTTAGGCAGATGATCCGACATTAAGGGCTTCAGCAAGTATATTTTTATTTAAATCAAAATATATAATTGACATATATCGAATGTTATTATATCATATACATAGGATAATATATTTGATTTAAATAGGAACGACTTGTAGTCGGATTATTTTTTTGGGTTATCAATAGAAATAATAAGCAAAAAGCTTATAAAAACAAATAAAAGTAAATTTATTTCATTTACTTTTTAATACATACGGGGAGGGGATATGCCGACATAATAGCATTATTTGGTTTAGCATTATGTTTATAAAATTCAGGAGGTGAACTCACTTATGAATTCTGGAGTAGTGTTTCAGTTTATTTCACTTCTCATTATTTCTGGAGCAATTATTTTCTTTATTCAAAGAGCTCGAGGCGGCGTAGCCTATCAAATTAGATCTATTGCAGGTTTAGAGGCAGTTGAGGAAGCTGTAGGTCGAGCAACGGAGATGGGCAGGATGATTCATTTCAGTCCTGGTATTGCCCCTATAAGCGGGGTAGCTGCAGCGCAAACCTTTGCTGGCTTGGAGACATTGGGTTTGGTTGCTAAATTAGTGGCTCGTTATGGAGCCAGGCTGTTTGTATCAATTCGACAGCCAATTGTCTTACCATTGGCCGAAGAGGTAGTTCGTCAGGCCTATATGGCTGAGGGAGCTATTGAGGCTTATGATGAAGACTGTGTGCAGTATTTATCCAGTGAACAGTTCGCGTATGCCGCGGCGGTAATGGGGATTGTTCAGCGCGAAAAAGCAGCTGCCAGTATCCTGTTAGGAGGATTCTGGGCTGAGTCTTTAATGGTTGCTGAGGCTGGTTTCCATGCTGGTGCGATTCAGATCGCCGGTTCCGCGAATATCACTCAGGTGCCGTTCTTTGTTGCAGCCTGCGACTATGTGTTAATCGGCGAGGAGCTATACGCCGCTGGTGCCATTGCTTCCGGTAACCCGGTGAAGCTGGGCAGCATTGCGGGTCAGGATATTGCCAAATTATACGCCATGATCCTCTTGATAGTTGGGGTATTGGGCGCAACAGTTGGCAGTGAATTTCTATCCGATTTAATGGCTAAGTAGAAGGGGTTTAGATTATGAAATCACAAGGATTAATGATAGCATTAACCTTTATTTTTGCAATTATCATCATTTTAGATGCTTTTTTTGCAGTAGATTTTATCAGCGCAGCGTCAACGGAGATCCAGAACTGGGGCACAATAATTGCCTCGATAGCATTAGCATTAGCAGCAGTCAACCTGATTAGGGTTCACTCTCGCCGGATCATGTTACGCCGCGGTGAATGGTTTAACTCTGTAGCGCTGTTGTTGATTATGTTTGTTCAAACAGCTATTGGTCTGTTTGATACCTCTACCGGAGATATCTATAACTTTGGTTTTAACAATATCATGACCCCATTGGGAGCAACCATGTATGCGTTACTGGCATTTTGGATTGCTTCGGCAGCCTACCGGGCCTTTACTGCCCGTTCCATTGACTCAGCTATTCTGTTGGTAGCTGCAACAGTAGTAATGTTAGGTAATGCGCCGATTGGTGAATCAATCTGGTCTGCCTTCCCGGGCATGAAGACCTGGATTATGGATGTACCCAACATGGCTGCCCAGCGCGGGATC
>JANQLZ010000076.1 GCA_028280325.1 Bacillota bacterium | reverse complement strand
TAGAAATTGACTCCGACTGGCTAACACCTGTAATCCTGAAGTATCACGAAAATGCCACCGTCACTTTAGAAAATGGCCAATATTTGCAGGGTGGGTTCTATGTGAATTACTACGAGGCGGTATATCCGTGGATTGCCAGACAAATAGCCCGAGAATACCAGGTGCAGGCCAAACGGTCTAAGGAATATCGTGTATATGATATATCAGCTTTAGATGTAGATTATGCTGTTGCCTACTTCAATGTGTTTCCGACTGTAATTATCCAAAAAGGTAATACAGTGGCTAAGGTGATGTTTTATCAGACATCTGAAAGCTACACAATGCAATTTGATGAGTGGGCTCAGATCTTTGCCAACAGTATCAAGTAAAATCGGGCAGCCGAGAATTCGGTTGCCTGTTTTTATTTTAAACCGGGAGTAATCTGGTTGAATAACCACACAGTGCTCTAACCCCGGACCCAAAAGCTACAAATAAAAAAGCCCACTAACAAAGCTAGTGTGCATTCTCGTAATTCGTGGTGCCGAGGGAGGGACTCGAACCCTCACGTGGGGTAAACCACGCCAGATTTTGAGTCTGGTGCGTCTGCCAATTTCGCCACCTCGGCAAGTATTAATTTGTATGACAAATGACAGTTTAACACGATGCTTTTCTACTGTCAAGATTCTAAACATCAGGACTAACCCCTGTGGCCTGGATCGTATTACTTTAATAAATCTGGATTCTGACATACTATTCAATTATAGTATTAAAAATATTATAACTATATTGACATAGCAAAAAAAAATATAGTATTCTAATTATAATAAGTGGGGTAAAAATAGAAATGAAGAAAATAATAACAAGTTGTCCTGTTTGTCAGAAACAGTTAGTTGTTACTGCCTTAAGCTGTCAGGATTGCGGTATTAGTGTTAATGGCGCTTTTGAGGTAAACAGTTTTAGTAGACTAAACAGCGATGAGCTTTTATTTGTGGAGAGTTTTCTTTTTAATCACGGTTGTTTTAAATTCGTTCAAAATGAGTTTGGAATCTCTTATTTAAAAGCTAAGCGCACGCTGGAAAGCATTTTATTAAAACTCGATCCGAGTAAAGCGGTCAGCAACACTAAATCAATGAATAATCTCAATGCTGTTGAGATCAATCCTGCTGACAGCTTAACAGTCCAAAAGATCAAGGCTAAACTTAACCAGCACGGTGGAAGCACAGCTGTTCCGCTGTTTAGGGGAGAGCCCTGTGTTATTTGGTTTTCAGCTGATCAGTTGGGACTGGAGTCTGACAAAATGCCAATCGCCAACCAGTTAACCTGGGAGGTGTTTGATGCTGCTGTTGAACTGTTAATTAACAACAACGGAATGGCACTAAAAGGTAATGCCAGAGGTGGCAGATTGGGTAGTGCCAAACTGCCTTTGGATTCGCTGGAAGGGTATATCGCCTATAAAGTGCATGGTAAAGAAATCGGAGAATCCGTGTTTAGCCCGGGCTTTGCAATTGCTGCTATTTTAGATTGGTCAGGAATCTGCAATAACCGGCGGGGACATATAACCTTTAAACCGAGTTTTATATCCGAGTGCAATATTAAAGATAAGGAGAGGAAGCAAAAGCTAAGAAAAGCAGCTATGATTAACACCAGCAGGAATTACACCTCAACAGAAGATATCAGAGATTATATCAGAAAAAAGATGACTTCAGCCAAAGAGCATGGCCTGACCTACATTGATTTAAAATCAGGTGAGCTGCACCGAGAGCTGAATTTAGATAATAGAATTCCGATGGTCTGTCGGGCTATGGTATCGCTTGGCAATTGCAGTTATGAAATACTACATGATACCGCTAGTGGTAAAAGCTCATCCAAATTAATTCGATATTTTTTAAAGTAAGATTATTAGCTGTACTGTACTAGAAGCTATTGATAGAACAATATACTAGTGTGTAATGAACAACAATTAAACAGTTAACCCAGGTTGGCGAATAGTAATCGTCCAACATTATTTAGCTATTGTCAAAAACTGATTCTACTGCTGCCAGCAGGCCCCGGTTTAACTTATTTTTTGTCTGATAGCAACGGGGTTAAGAAATTTAATCTACTAGAAACAAACATTATGGAGGGAAATAATGGAGAACACCTTGATCATAGATGGTCATAACATTTATAACTACTTTATCTCCGGCGCACGAAAAATTATCTACAATGAGAGAGATTTAAACAGTATAAATGTTTTTCCTGTGGCAGATGGTGATACAGGAACAAATCTGGCTTTAACTATGAGAGTAGTTATTGAAAATTCGCGAAAAGATAAAAACATATTTAAAACATTGTCTTCGATATCAGAGGTTGCCACAGAAAATGCTTATGGTAATTCGGGGATGATTTTTGCAGAATACCTGAACGGCTTTGCCGAGGAGACCAAGGCAAAAACGGAGATCAGTTTATTGGAGTTTGTAGATTTAACAGAAAAGGCTTTTCAATATGCCTATCAGGCTGTAGCCTCACCCCAGGAAGGAACAATTCTCAGCGTGATGCGGGGCTGGGCAGCAGAGCTCAAATGCCTGATGCCTACCTCAAGTTTTGAAGCAATGCTGGGCAAATCTATCAATAAGGTCAGATTATTAGTTGAAAAAACAAAGACTCAGCTAAAAGTGCTCAGTGATAATAATGTGGTAGATGCAGGAGCAAAAGCTTTTTTGTTTTTTATTGAAGGAATCTTGGAATTCATTGTCAAAGGTGAGGTAGTAAACGATGATGTAGATGAGCATTTGCAATTGGCCAGCCATGAAAATTTACTGCCAGTTGATCAGGAGATTGTTCACAGATACTGTACCCAGTTTTATATCGAGTCCAAAATACCTAAACAGGCCTACAAGAAAAAACTAAACTCTCTGGGAGATTCACTGGTTATAACCGGCAATAATCAACGGTATAAAATTCATGTTCATACCAATTGTCCGGATCAGGTACTGGATATAATTTCGGCTGACAGCAAAATACTGTCTCAGCAGATTGAGGATATGAAGCTAATGAACAGCATCATTCATCGTAGAAAAGCCAGTATTGGACTTGTTACTGATTCTATCGCAGATATTCCTCAGGCTCTGATCGACAGAGAGCAGGTCACGGTGATACCCGTTAATCTGATTTGTGACTCAGTAGTGTATTTAGACAAAATCACTATGAAGCCAGCAGAATTTTATCAAAAAATGAATCACTATAAAATGAATCCGACCAGTGCCCAGCCTTCGATCAACACCATTGAAAAAGCTCTTTCCAGGCTGCTGGATCATTACGATTCAATCATTGGTATTTTTGTCTCCAAAAAAATGAGCGGAACCTATAATAATGCCGTTAAAGCGGCTAAAAGATTAGCCAAGGAGGGGGGTAAAATATCTATCGTTAATTCTAAGTTAAACTCTGCAGCCCAGGGCCTGCTTGTTTTAGAGGCGGCCAGCTTAATTGAACAGGGCTTAAACCACAATGATATTGTCAGTGAGTTAAATCGAATAAAAAACAATATCCGGATTTTTGTCAGTGTCGATGATTTGAGCAGTATGATTAAAGGAGGGCGCATTTCTAAAAACCTGGGATTAATCTTAAACCTGGTAAAGCTTAAACCGGTGGTATCAATAGACAAAAACGGAAATGGAATTGTGTTTAAAAAAACCTTTTCCAGAAAAGGCGCCTTAGAAAAAATATTTAAACAGGTTAAAAAAGATTTTAAAAAAGAAGGAATCAAGAACTACTCATTGGTGTTTTCTGATAACAAGGACGATACTGCAATGCTGGAGTCCAGACTTAAGCAAATACTAAATAAGGATCCGGATTATATTTCTCCGATTTCCGCAGTAGTAGGCCTGAACGCCGGAAAAGGTTCTATTGCGGTGGCCTATGTCAAAGGCGGTGCCTGATATGCTCTGGCAAATGGCCTTAATTATTTTGGCCTATTTCATCGCCTGGTATATTGTATCGGTAGTTATCAAGAATGCGTCTATCATCGATATCGGTTGGGGATTGGGTTTTGTCATAGTGGCCTGGGTCGGCTTTTTGCAGAACATTACCTGGGCCTCGGCCTTGGTAACAGCCCTGGTCAGCCTCTGGGGCTTACGGCTGGCCTACCATATATTTAAACGCAACCACGGTCAGCCAGAGGATTACCGCTATGCTAATTTTCGAAAAGTGTGGGGTAAAAACTACTATGTCCGCGCCTTTTTCCAGCTCTTTATGTTTCAGGGGCTGATGATGTTGATCATATCCTTAGGGTTTATCCATGTGAACAGCACCGGTTCAATAGTTAACCTGCCGTTAGCAATAATCGGGGCTTTAGTCTGGTTAATTGGCTATATCTTTGAAGTTGTCGGGGATGCGCAGTTACGAAAATTTGTCTCTAATCCCGATAATAAAGGCAAAATCTTGGATACCGGCTTGTGGCGATACACCCGCCATCCCAATTATTTTGGTGAAGCGGTGCTGTGGTGGGGCATATTCATCATAGCTCTGGGAGCCGGAGCTCCCTGGTATACAGTGCTGAGCCCGCTGACCATTAATATTCTTGTCCGCTATGTATCTGGTGTGCCCATGCTGGAAAAACGACTGGCTCAGCGTAAAGAGTTTGCCGAATACATGGAGAATACCAGTGTATTTATACCCTGGTTCTCTAAGTCCGACAGTATGACCAAAAACATCTTTTTAGTTCTGCAGTTTGTTTTTCTGGCTGGTTTTCTGGCTTTTCTGGTGGCAATTATCTATGGGGTGACCGCTCGTGATTTTTGGGCAGAAGGCCGGGTATTGGTAGGTATATACTGGGGTCGTTTTACGCTTTATGATATCTACCTGGCTTTTGCCGTATTCTATTTATGGATAGTGTATCGTGAAAAATCGCTGCTGAGTAGTATAATCTGGTTTTTCTTAATCATGCTGGGTGGGGCAATGACCATTTGCTTATACATGTTTGTGGCCCTGAGAACCAGCGATAACAGTTCCGTAAAACTAATGTTGGGAAAAAGGTGGGTGAACCAAAATGCCGAATAAAATCGTTTTATTCCTGGTAACTTTAGTGGTATTTTTAATCATTGATCTGGTGTGGCTGGGATTCATTGCCAGACATTTTTACCGAAATCAGCTGGGTTTTTTAATGAGTGAAAATACCAACTGGGGAGCAGCTGTAGTTTTTTATCTGATTTATATTCTGGGTTTAGTGGTATTTGTTATAACACCAGCATTAGAAAAAACAAGCTGGGTGCATGCCGTTGTTTACGGTGGGTTGTTTGGCCTGGTAGCATATGCCACATATGATTTGACAAACCTGGCGACCATTAAGAACTGGCCCTTAACCGTGACTATAGTCGATACAATTTGGGGCACTGTGCTAACGGCCGCCACCTGTACAGCGAGCTATTTCATAAGTAGCCTGATAGGATGAAAAAAACAAGTTTGAGGAGACCATAATGATTAGAAACCAATGGTATGCAATATTATCCAGTGAAGAGGTGCCGCGGCAGGGTCTGGTGGGTGTAACCCGAATGGGCGAAAAATTAGCCTTGTGGCGAGATGAAACTGGCAGTGTCGCCTGTATAATTGACCAGTGCTGTCACCGTGGGGCCTCAATCAGTGCTGGCAAAGTGGTGAACGGTCAGGCTCAATGCCCGTTTCATGGCTTTGAATACGACAAGCAGGGTAAAGTTAAGCTTATTCCAGCCAACGGAAAAGCTAATGAGGTGGCTGACAGGTACCGGGTACAGCACTATCCGGCCCGCGATAGCTATGGTTTGATCTGGATATTCTGGGGTGATCAAAGCGCTGATATCCCTGAGATACCCTTTTTTAATGACCTGAAGCAAGGCTTTTACTATACCCAAATCAAAGACCATTGGCCAGTTCATTATACCAGATGCATTGAAAACCAGATGGATGTGGTGCATGTCCCCTTTGTGCACCACAATACTATCGGCCGAGGCGGCAAAACTATTGTATACGGACCCAAAGTAAAGTGGGAAGGAAATAAACTGACCTGGTACGTAAAAAATGTCGTCGATGATGGGCACACGGTAGCCAAGCCGGCAAAAGATATGGGCTCGGAAGACGACCTATATTCACTGGAAATCATAATGCCTAATATCTGGCACAATATCATAGCTGAAAAAGTGCGGGTGTTCGCCGCCTTTGCCCCTGTCGATGAAGAAAACTGCATGATTTATCTGAGGTTCTATCAATCCTTTATGCCGGTTTGGGGTCTGCGTCATCTGATCGGCTGGGTAGGGCGGATTTACAGCAGTATAATCCTGAACCAGGACAAACAGGTGGTCATAACCCAGCTTCCCAAAAAAAGCTCCCTCAGGATGGGCGAAAAACTGATACCGGGCGATCGGCCAATTGCCGAGTTCAGGCGCAAAAATGAGCAGCTGATGGAGGAGTACAACCCCAAGATATAAGTATTTTTTACCATGGGGACGGTTCGATAGTACTGAAAAACTCTTAAATTAAATTTTAAAGTATAGTG